>WQZT01000001.1 GCA_009780595.1 Treponema sp.
AACCCGCGGGTGTCGCGTTTTGTGTTGGGGGAAAAGCCGCAAAACGCCCCGATTACACCCCATCAAAAGACCCCCCCCCCCCCCCCCCGTGAATTCCTGTCAATACGTTAAATTTTTTTCTCTCGTTCATAAAAACCTCCATGTTCCGCATTCAGGCAGATAAGTAACACTATAATACCACAACAGAATACTTCTGTCATTATCGGCAGCTTGTGCGATTTTACGTTTTCTTTTTACAGCGAACTACTGGGCGGCGGCAACTCCTTCAATGCAATGAGACGCAAAAATAACAGAATCATACCCAAACTAAAATTTTCCGCAAATTTATGAAAATTTTTATGACAATTTCCTACTTTTTATAGTATACTATGTGGTATAACAATTGAGTAATCCGCGTAGTGGACAGTGGTTTAACGAAGGAGCAAGCGTGACGAAACGAGATTTTCCCCAAATCCATTTTTATGATCAGGATTTTGTTGATATCTACGATAAAACCTGGTCGTGGATACAGGATTTCTGGAATACGGGCAGTGATAAGAGCGTTATCGAAGGGAAGTTCTTTTCTTTCCCTGGCAGCCAGATTGTTCAGCAGGTTGATGCTATTTTCTCTTCGTTCTTTCTGGTGTATAGCAATCGAATTTACCAGGCCAGCCCGACGCTGGATATTTTCTACCATCGGCAAGAGCCAACGGGGGCAATCCGTTGTTCCTACAACATCGAGACGGGGCTTCCGGTTGTTGAAGAGGACAATCCCGAAGGGCTTGGGATGCCGCTGTTTGCGTGGGCGGAATTCAACCTGTACCACAAAACGGCGAACAAGAAGCGGATTAAAGACGTGCTGCCTGTTCTTCACAAGTACAACGAGTGGATTGATTCGGTTTTCAAGCAACCGAATGGTTTGTACCGCGTGCCGTTGAGTGCAACGGGCTGTCCCAATGCGCCGCGTGAGAAGGCGGCGTACCCGCTGGATTTTAACACGATGATGGCGATAAACGTGCTGTATATGTCGGCGTTGGCGGATATTCTCAACGATAAAGACGCGAGTTTTCTCTACAAGCGGCAGTATTTTGCCCTGAAAACCCGCATCAACGCGCTAATGTGGGATGCCGATGACGGCTTTTACTATGATATTGACAAAGACGAAAAACGCCTTTCGGTGAAAACTATCGCTGGGTATTGGCCGCTGCTTGCCGAAATCCCCAACGATGACAAGGCGGAGCGGATTGTCAGCCGCCTGCTCGATCCTAAGTTTTTCGGCGCGCCGCACCCGTTCCCGAGCCTTGCGGTGTCGGAGGCGGCGTTTGAAGAAAACGGTTGCGGCTACCGCGGTTCGGTGTTTCCCCACCTCACGTTTATGGTGATTAAGGGGCTTGAACGCTACCAGCGTTGGGATATTGCGCGGGATTGCGCCATCCGCCACCTGTACTTCGTGCTTGATTCGATGAGTCCTGACGGCGACCACAACAACGGAAACCTGTGGGAGGCGTACCTGCCGACGAAAGAGGGGCCGGCGCAGTGGCCGGACAAGCCGGATTTCCCGCGTCCGCACTACCTCACATTTGCCGCGCTGTCCACGATTTGTCTGACTATCGAAAATATTGTTGGGCTGGTTATCTCACTGCCGCGTAAAACCGTGGACTGGATTATCCCGAATCTTGAAATTATGGGCGTGGAAAATCTGTCGCTGAAGAAAAATATGATTACGATTGTGTCGAACAAAAGCGGGCGCGGCTGGGAAATCCACATGGAAAGCGAGAAGCTTTACTACTTTACCATCAATATACTGGGGAAAAAGAAGAAAACACTGCCAATCCCGTCGGGGAAATGCTCGATGTTGATCGATAAGCTATAAGTTGAATCTATGGAAAGCAAAAATCGGCTGGTAGCGGTGCTGGAAATCGGCTCCACCGGTATCAGGTTATTGGTAGCCGAAATCTTCCCCGATGGCCGCTGGCAGACGCTGGACAGGGCTGGCAAGCCTGCCGCGCTGGGCAGGGACGTGTTTACGACTGGGCAGGTTTCGCGGGAATCGTTTCTGGAGTGCATTTCGGTTATCAAGAACTTTCGGGAGTTTTTGCGGGGTTGGGAAATCAGCGATGCGAACATCCGCGTCATTGCCACCAGCGCCCTCCGAGCGGCGCGAAACCGCGACATTTTCACGGATCGGGTGCGGCACGAAACGGGGCTGATGCCGGTGATTGTTGAAGGTATCGAGGAAAACCGCCTGATTTATATGGCGGTGCGTTATGCGCTGAAGAACGACCTGCCGATGTTCTGGCGGGCGAACTCGATGATCCTTGAGATGGGCGGCGGCTCTACAGAGATTATGCTGCTGCGGCGGGGGCAGATGGTGGCGGCGCACAGCTTGAAGCTGGGAACGCTGCTCATCGACAAGGCGCTGCGGACGGGGTCTTTCAAAGTGCAGGAGCGCTACATAACCGAAAGTATCCGCAACGCATCGGAGCAGCTTAACTCCGACCTTGACCTCGCCCACGTTCGCACGTTTGTCATTGCCGGCCCCCACGCGCCGATTGCCGCCGAGCAGGTTGGCGCGAACCTCAACGAGCATTGCGGGATTATCACACGGGAAGCGTTTATCGAGTTTGTCCGCAAAATCCAGAGTTACAGCGTTGAAGAGTGTATGGAAAAGCTCCGAATGCCGTTTTGGGAGGCGGAGATTTTTATTCCCGGGATGATGGTTTACAAGCTCCTTCTGGAGCGAACGGCATCGGCGCACGTTGTTATGCCGAAAATCTCAATCCGCGAAGGGATGATGATTGACCTCGCGCGCGGCGTAGACCCGGAGTTGCAGGAGGAGTTTTTCTCGCAGATACTTGCCTCGGCGGTGAATCTTGGCCGCAAGTACCACATCGACGAGCCGCACTGCCGCCACGTTTCGCTGTTGTGCATGATTCTCTTTGACGCGCTGACGCTCGAACACGGGATGAACCTTCGCCAGCGGATGCTGCTGGAGACGGCGGCGATGGTTCACGAAATCGGGATGTTCATCAAAGGTTCGGGGCACAACTTGCACGGCCAGTATATTATCACCAACTCGGAGATTTTCGGGCTCAAGCGCGAGGAGATGGACATCATTGGCAACGTGGTGCGGTATCATCGCGGCAAATCTCCGGCGGTTGAGGATGCCGATTACGGCGCGCTTGACCGCGGGGATCGCATTTTGGTGCTGAAGATGGCGGCGATAATTCGGGTTGCCGATGCGCTTGACCGGGGGCATTCCCAGCAGATACAACAAATTACCGTTGAAAAACGGGGCGAAACGATGGTGCTGCGTACCGATGGCAACCGCGATCTTTCCCTTGAGCTTATCGGGATTGAGGAAAAGGGCGGTTTATTTCAGGATGTTTTTGGATATAAAATAATGGTGAGCTGATGGACACAAACAACGCAAATGATGGCAACGCTCCTTTCTTTAACCGGGAGCTTTCGTGGCTCGATTTTAACGGGCGGGTTCTCGAGGAAGGGCTCGACGCCAACCGCTCGCCGCTGGAGCGGTTTAAGTTCCTGGCGATTGCCGCTTCCAACTTCGATGAGTTTTTTATGGTTCGGGTGGCGGCGATAATGCGGGCAAAGAAAGCCGGCGGGGGGAAAGACGCATCGGGGCTTATGCCCGCCGAACTTCTGCGAATGATTTCCGCCAAAGTCCACGCGATGAAACAGCGGCTGTCCGAGGCGTTTGTAAACGAAGTTTTCCCCAGCCTAGCGAAGGGCGGTTTAACGCTGCTTCGCCGGGAAAACTGGACAGACGAGCAGCGCGCGTACCTTGATTCGCTGTTTGAGCGGGAGATTTTCCCCCTGCTTACCCCGCTCCGTCTGGGAACGCTCCCGCAGGAAACCGCCAGCGGCTCAGACGCGGCTGCGGCATCTAAAGATGCGGCGAAGATTGAGGGCGGCGAGTTTGCCACTGCCGGTGAAAACTTCGGGGCGTATTTCGAGGATGAAAGCTCTGCCCCTTCCATCGAAAATTATACGCTCCACGTAGCGTTTTTACTCGAGCCGGAAGAGGCGGGGGAAACCTTCGGGCGCGGTGGGCGGCAAAATCTGCTGTTTCAGGAATCCCCCCGTCAACGGCATATTTCCATCGTGCGGATTCCGCCCGCCCTCGACCGGATCATCTGGCTGCCTGAGCCGGGGTTCTGGGTTTTGCTTGAAGATTTGGTGCAGTCTTTCGCGGCGTACTTGTATCCGGGCTACAAGGTTAAAGAGAGCCTGGTTTTCAAAATCAACCGCGATGCGGATTTTTCGGTTGACGAAAAGCGGGATGAAGATTTCATCATGGCGATGGAGGAAGTGCTGGAAGGCCGCGAGCGTTCTATGCTGATACGGTTGGTGTATTCGCAGGGTAGCGAGAAAATCCGCAATTATCTGGCGCGGCGGCTGGCTCTGGATGATGACGGGCTGTATGAGGTCGCGCACCCGCTTAATCCGGTTAAACTCTACGATCTGATACAAGGGCGCGGCTACGAACACCTGGGGGAAAAGCCGTGGAAGATTTATCCACACCCTGTTCTCAATGACGAGCAACCGCTGTGGGACAGTATACGCGCCAGCGATATTATTCTGCACCTGCCGTACCAGTCCTTTGATCCGGTGATACGGTTCTTTCAGGAAGCGGCGGCTGACCCGCAGGTGGCGGCGATTAAGACAACGCTGTACCGAACCAGCGGGGATTCGCCCATCATCCGCGCGCTGGAACAGGCGAGTCTTTCCGGCAAGCACGTTACGGCGGTGGTGGAACTGAAGGCGCGCTTTGACGAGGGGCAGAATATTTCGTGGGCGAACCGTCTTGAAAAGGCGGGTGTAATTGTCGTGTACGGCTTGGCGCACCTGAAAATTCACGCGAAAGCTACCATAGTAATGCGCCGCGAATACGACCGTATCAAGCGCTACGTTCATCTTTCAACCGGAAATTACAACGAACGAACCGCGCGGTTTTACGAGGACATTGCCCTTTTCTCGGCGAGGGAAGATGTTGCCTATGATACGGGGCTTTTGTTTAATATGATCACCGGCTACTCGGCGGTTCAAACGATGGGCAAACTAACCATCGCGCCGACCGCTCTCAAACGCCGCATTCTAGACCTTATCGCGCGGGAGAGCGACCGCTCCAGCCCCGAAGCGCCGGGCAAAATTATGGCGAAGATGAACGCGCTGGCTGACCCGGAGATTATCTGGGCGTTGTACCGGGCATCGCAAAAGGGCGTTAACGTGCTGCTGAATGTGCGCGGGATTTGCATGCTTACTCCCGGTGTGAAGGGCTTATCCGAAAACATCCGCGTGGTGAGCGTGATTGACCGCTACCTCGAACACTCCCGCGTGTACTACTTTGCCAACGGCGGTTCGGAGGAGCTGTACCTGGCGAGCGCCGATTGGATGACCCGCAACCTTGAACGCCGCGTGGAACTGATGTTTCCGGTTTTGCAGGATGATACGAGGAAAACCGTGCTGGAGATTCTCTCCGCCTATTTTCGGGATAACCGCCAGGCGTGGCTTTTGGATTCGCGCGGCGCGTGGACGCGGCTGACTCAGGCGGCGGGCGAGGAAGTTTTCCGCGCTCAGGAATACTTCCAGTCCAGAGCGGCGAAAGCCCACGCGGAGCTGCAAACAGGCGCGGGGCGCGGGGAGTTTATTGTCCGCCGCAGCACTCCGGTTGATCCGGTTGATACCGATACAAACAGGCCGTATGCTCCCTGATTTTCTCGCCGCCAATATGGAGGTGTTGCGGCGGCTGTATCCCCGGCTTGCCGAAGAACTTGACAAGGCGGCTGATGACCTTGCGGCAGACGACCTTACCGCCGAACGTGCCGCCAGCGGCGACCCAACGCTCGTCTGCCGCGGCGTTTACCTTCATTCCAAGAGAGATCCTCGCCGCGAAGCCCAGCGGCTGGCGGAGAGCGCAGTCGCTAACGTTGGCGCGGATGCCTCTGCTAGCAACGCCGCCGCAAATGATGACAACCCGGCACTTGTTTTGGGTTTCGGGCTTGGTTATGCCGCCGCCGCGCTCGCTACCTCGCTCACTACCGCGCGCGCCGACATCGCCGCTGCGCGACCGATTATCGTTGTGGAAAAACATCCCCGCATACTGAAAAAAGCGCTTGAACTCTGTGACCTGCGCCCGCTTTTGCAACGGAGCGGAGTGGCGTTTGTTTTGGGCGGCACAGGCAGCGGCGAAGGCGATGACACCGCCGGAGTTACCGCCGCGCTCTCCCTCTTCAAAAGTACGCCCGGCGTTCCACCCCTCGTCATCCACAACCGCGCACTTACCGGGCTTGACGAGGAATGGTACGCCGCCGTAGAAGAGCGAATCAAAACGTGGAACTCCCGCACGAATGTAAACCGCGCCACCCAAAAGCGTTTCGGCAAGCGCTGGGTATGCAACCTCGCCCGTAACCTGACGGCGGTGCGGGACATTCCCGGCATTTCCCTCTTGCAAGGAATCCTCAAAGGGCGGGGCATTCCCGTATTCCTCGCCGCCGCCGGTCCGACGCTTGACGCATCCGCCGACATTCTGGGGGAAATCGCAAAACGCTGCCTTACCGTGGCGGTGGACACGAGCCTCCGCTTTCTCGTAAGCCGCCGCGCTCCGCCTGATTTCGCCGTGTCGGTAGACCCGCAGTACTGGAACTTCCGGCATTTGGACAGAACGCCCGCGCCAAACACCTGCCTCGTAACAGAGTCTGCCGTGTACCCGCCGGTGCTGCGCCACCAGTTCCGCATGAGTTTTCTGTACCGCTCATTTTTTCCGCTGGGGCAGTTCGTCGAGGAAAAAGTTGACCCAAAAGGGGAACTTGCGGCGGGCGGATCAGTGGCAACTAGCGCGTGGGATTTTATCCGCCACCTGGGGGCGGAAAGCGTGTGGATCGCCGGGCTTGATCTTTCGTTTCCGGAGCTGAAAACGCACTTCCGGGGCGCGGCATTCGAGGAAAAGTCCCACACAGAATCCCGCCGCTTCAGCCCCGCCGAAACGTGGAACTTCCGCGCGCTCAGAGACGGCCAGCCGTTTTTAGCCAAGCGGCAGGGCGGCGGCACAGTGCTGACCGACAAGCGCCTTTCTCTGTACGCGGCGTGGTTTGAAAACCACTTCAGCCGCTTTCCCGATGTGAAAAACTACAGCTTGCACGGCGAAGGCTTAGCCATACCCGGAATTGAAACTGCCGCTGTCCGCGATATTTTAACCCTGCCGGAACGCCGCCGGGAGATAGACCTGCTGCTGGAAGAAGTTTTCGCTGCCATCGAAGCAGATTTTTGCGGGGAAAAGGCGGCAGCGCGGGCGGCGCACTACGAAACTGCCCGCCAAGCCCTGTTCAGCGGGCTTGCGAAGATCAAAAACCTCGCCGAAGATGCGGCAGAAAGCGCGGAAACCGCCGCCCGACGAGGTAAGCAGGGGCGCTTAGACGAGCGGACGCGGGAACGGGCGCTCAAAATGCTGGATACCGCCAATAAAGCCATTACCGAAAGCGCGGTAAAAGAGATTGCTGGCTTTCTTTTCCCCGAAACTGCCGAATGGGAGGCGGAAATCGCCGCGCTGACAGCAGACCCCTTCCTGCGCCACCTTGAGTTTTCCGCCCGCCTGTACCGCTCACTGGCGCAAGCCTCCGCGTACAACCTGCACGCGCTCAAGTTTCCCAGCTAGCCGCCGATATGTTTATTAAGGGAGGAAAAACCTCCGTGAAAGATTAGACGGTGCGCGCTGGGGCTACTGCCCCACAACGTCCAGGCGCACCGTCTTTTTTTATACGCACAAATTAATGATGTTTGTCATATAATTCCGAGCAGCTTGTATCTCCATGCAGTACTAGGGGCAAGGAGATTATAGAATGAAAAAAATCACAACAATTAAAAAGAGTCTCAGCGTTGTATGCCGGTTTATCATACCGGCGCTCATTGTCGTTTCTGCCTTGTCCTGTTCAAGCGAAGGGGACATCCGGCAGATTTTTACCAACAGATCAGAGCCGCCAGTTTTTTTGGATAGCCGTGCGGTTTCGCCTACAGAAGTTGTTTTTAACTTTTCTAAACCAGTGCAGGTAACATCCGTTACGTTTAACCCGGAGCTGGAAGTCAACGAAATTCACAATGGCGCGGAGGTAAGAATTGTTCTTGCGCAGCCGCTTGAACCCGGTAAAAAATTTACGGCGGACATACTTGTCGAGGATGCCAACAAGAACACTCTCACCGCGGTTGAAACGTTCAGAGGCAGAAACGACCGTATGCCGAAACTTGTTTTTAACGAGCTGCGGACTGAACTTTCCAAACAGAAGGTTGAATTCGTAGAGTTTTTCTCTTTGAATGCGGGAAACATTGGGGCAATGAAGCTTTTTGTTTCGACCAATTCTCTCACAGAGCCGCTCTACGAATTTCCCCCTGCGGAAATACAGACCGGAGAATACATCGTACTTCATATGCGAACACTTTCCGATGAGAGTGTCGATGAAACAGGCAATGATCTCGATTTGTCAGGCGGTGTCGAGGCACTGAGTACAGCCAGAGATTTCTGGATAGCCGGAAACACAAAGCGGCTCCATAAAACCTGCGCCATCTGGATTACGGATCAGGATGACAAGATTATCGATGCGGTGGTTCTTGTTGAAAAAGCGGCAGATTGGGGCAAAAACAACACCGCAGCAGCGGCAGAGTTCCTTGCTCTCAGCGGGGCGTGGCTTTCGCCGGACGGTGATGATGCGGAGGGCACATGGATTCCCGGTTACGCCGATGCTGTCTCTACGAGCGGAACCACTAACACCCGAACTATCAACCGGGATGAGAGTATTTCACCGCAAGCTTGTGCGGGCAACTGGTACATTTCCGCTACAAGCAGCGACACACCGGGGAGAGAGAACAGCACAAAAAGGTACACACCGTAAACGAGTGCTGTATACGCTGTAAGCAAGCCGGGCGGGTTATGTGCGAGGATCGCAGCTGCGCCACCCGGCTTCTTGTGCGTTTGCCTACAGCAGGTCTTTGAAAAGCGAGTAAATGTTTTGCTTGGGGATCGCGCCGACAGACTGATTTACAATTTTGCCGCCGTGGTACACTACCAATGTAGGAATGGTTGAAACGGCATGACGGCCTGCAAGATCGATCTCTTCATCCACGTTTATTTTTCCAACTTTGAGGCTGTCGGAATATTCCTCTGAAAGCTGATCGACCAAGCCGCCGACAATTTTGCAAGGACCGCACCACGATGCCCAAAACTGAAGTAGCACCGGCACTGGAGACTGGAGTACCTCGGTATCAAAATTGGCTTCGGTTACAACAACAAACTTACTCATATATCTATATCCTCCCACTATTCTTTATTCTACTGTAAATATAACCATATTTAACCTTCAAGGCAATAGACAGATAATATATAACAGTCTGTGGAAATCATTTTTCAAAAGCAAAATTTCCGCGCACTAACAAAAGCGCGAAGAGTCGTGTAAAGAAAAGGGGGTATCTCCTATGATTATTGTCAAGGGGAAAATAACTTTTCCCCTATAATCGCTCCTCCTCCTTTATGCGCTGTCAACTAAATTGGACAAGACCGCTTTTCTATCCTGTGGACCTTTCCAAGGCCGCGGTTCATACGCCGTTTTACTCAACAACACCGAATACATATGTTTAGTTAGTTTGCGGGCTATCGACACAACGGTCTTTTTCTTGCTCGCGCCTTGGCATAACGTGTAATGCATATACCGCGCGCGAAGAGCCCCGCCCTCTTTGTTGCGTGCCTGTACCAAAAGCCCACGCAGGTAGCCATTCCCACGCTTGGTGATATGGCCGTTGTGCTGAATAGTCCCGGAATAATCCAGGCGGAGGACGAACCAGATGTAATTGCTGACCTGCGCCCCCTTGCTGAACCGACTGCTGTCCCCGACAGGCGCCGTGAAAGCGTGCGCCACTACCGTCCCTACCTCGGGTATCGTCTGCAATATTTTCATATCCTCATCCTCTTTCACTTTCCGTTGCATCCCCGCTTTCAACTCCTTGATTCGCTGCTTGTGCAACTCCAAATACCTCAATATCCATTGCGCTTCTTCCAGAGGAATAGGAAACCCTTCAATAAAAGAACCACCCAGAGGCTTGCTCTACAGCCTGCTTGACACAAATTTCACGATGTGCTACGGTATATTCATCACCGTTCAGGCTTACGTCTGCGGCGATATGGCGGCATAGCTCAGTTGGCAGAGCAAACGGCTCATATCCGTTCGGTCATAGGTTCAAATCCCATTGCCGCTAGAAATACTACACGTAACATTTTCTCTATACTGGCAGTTGGTACAACGGCACGCCGAGCCGTGCGGCGGCTTTCTCCGCTTCGGCGATGCCCGCGATAATCACCGGGCACGTGCGGCTGGTTTCAGGCGGCTGGTTTATTTCACCCGCAAGGCGTTGTAACACTGCGCCTATCTGCTCTTCGCTCACGGCAACAAGGTCTTTCAGCCGCCGTAAACGGTGGTTGTCCTCTATGCCGTACAGAAAACGGAAGAAATCGCCGAGACTTTTTTCGGCGGGGGAGCGGGGGCGGGTTTCCCGCGCGTAAGCTCCGATGACGGCTTTCGTCAAAGTTTCTTCGTCAAACGCCCGCGTACCTTCTCGCGTTGCGGCTTCCATCGACAGTAATATGGAAGAAAACGCATCGAGAGACCTCAGCGGGTTTGGGTCGCGGTAGGTGGCAAAAGAAAACGGCCCTTCGAGGCTGTCCGGCTGGGCAAACGCCCCGTACGCGCCGCCCTTCATTCGGATGTTCTCCCAGAGCGCCCCGGTGGAAAGCTGATGCGACAGCACCAAGTCCGCTGCTTGCAGAGGCGAGGCAAACGGCGAAGCGTTCAGCGAAACGGCGGCAAAGCCGACTTGCAGAGAAGGGGAGGAGAATACTTCGCCTTTCGCGGAAAGCCCGCTTTTTGAGAAAGTGCTTGCAATCTGCGAAAGGGCGGTGAAGCTTTCGATGGTAACGGATGCCGGGTTTCTCAGGCGCGGCGGACCGAATGTGCCGAAGCGTTTTCCGGTTTCCCGTTGCGCCTGCTCTAACGTGCCGCCAGCCAGATTTACCAGCAGCCCCGCGCTAGAGAGCCGGGACTGAATCGCCTTGAGTTTGGCACTGATTTCCGCAGTGTCCATCTCGGCAAGTGTGTGGACAAAAAGGACTTGATCCAGACCGCTCCACAGTTCTTCCACACAGCGGGCGCGGGAAAAAAGCCGCCCCGAACGGCCAGAGGCAAAACTATGCCCGGCGGGGGCAACGCTTGAGTCGAGGTCGTTTTTCATCTCCAGCACCAAGTCGCGTATCCGCCGCAGATCCGAAAAATCCGCGCTGGTTATAAGCCCAAGCGCCAAGTCCAGCGACTCTGTGATTTTTTCGTCGAGCGCCTTGATGCGGAAAACAAGCCAGTCCCGCCCTGTAATGTCAAACGTGCCTGATGGAAGGGCGGCAGTCCGCGCCGTGCCAGGAACAGGCGAGCCAGTGTGCAGCATGGTGCTAAAGCCCCCGGTTGTCCGCGCCATAAGACTCGAAACCTCGCCGTAATCCATACCGGGCAAGCCTACGGAAATCACCGCCTTCGAGAAAAAGGGAATCCACAGGTAGTCATCCGGCGGCAGCACATCGGCGGGGAAAGCAAGGTTCGCGTAGATTATCCCGTTGGTGAACATTGGGTTCAGCAGTGCGGGAACGCCGCAAAGGTCAGCGTAGTCCCGTTTGACGGGTTCAATCTCCGCCTTCAAGTCGCCGCGCGAAAGGTGCGGAATGGCGGCAAGTGCTTCAGCGCTATCGTTCTTGTCCTGATGCGCGGTAAGCTCCTCGTTCTTTTTTTGAATCGCCGCCTTTTCGGTCGCGCCTAACCCGGCATCAATCTTTTCAAGCCGCCGCGCAAGGGCAGCTTCCTTTTCTTCCTGAAACCCTTCAACAGGTTCTAGCGTGATGAACGCGCGGTGAGGATTATCCAAAAGATAGCGGCGGATCATCGTTTCAAAGTAGCGGCTGTCGTGCGCGATACGGCGTTTCAGTTCGTCAAAGGCGGGCGCGAACAGAAGGCTGTCCCAGGGATTTCCCCCGTGCAGCCACGCCATCAAAGAGCGGCGCATCCAGACAAGGGAAAACGGCCCGCCTGAGCGCCGGATTTCCCGGTGGGAAAATTCCATCCCCAAAAGCGCCGCCTCTATTTCCTGTTTGGGAATTCCCTCCTGCTCAAGCTGCGCTAGCGTCTCCATAATAAGCGACTGAACTTTCTGCGCCGCCTGTTCGAGAGTTTGCCCCGCTTCCAGTTTCAGCCCGCGAAGTCCGGTGCAAAGCGATGTTTCGCGCAGTTCGCCTTCAAGCCCCGATACGGGAGAAATATCCTCCGCCAAGCCGGATTCCGTGAGTGCGCGGGCAAGCGGCGAGCCATCATGCCCGAGAAGGATTTCCGTCAGTGCCGCCAAACTCAGCGATTCGTTCATATCAAGCGAATCCCCGCAGAGCCACGAAAGCAGCACGGTTGGTTTTGCCTCGGCTCCGGCGGGGCAGGGAATCTTGAAAGATGCAGGTTTTTCCCAGCGCCCAGCGCGGGGAATTGGCGCAGTTTTTTCCCCCGATGCAAGGGCAGAAAAAAAGTTTTTGTCGAGGAAGTCAAGCTGCTTTTCGGTTGGAATATTTCCCGCAAGAAAAATGCGGCAATTCGCCGGAGAGTAACACGCGCGGTGAAAATCCTTCAGCCCTTCCCAGTTGAGATCGGGAATGCACTCAGGATCGCCGCCTGATTCAAAATCGTACGGCGTTCCGGGCATCACCGCTTTTACCGACCACAGCCCGGCGTAGGCATCCAGCGCGGAGTACGCGCCTTTCATCTCGTTGTAGACAACTCCGGTGATTTCAAGATCGCCCGCACTATTGACCGCGTCAGCGTTGTTCTCAGTGTTAGCAAAAGACAAACGATGACCTTCTTGCAAAAATGTCCACTCGGAAAGCAAGGGTCTGAAAACTGCATCGCCGTACACGGACATAAGGTTAAAATAATCATGCTCGTTTACGGAGCTTGCAGGATAAACAGTTTTATCCGGAAATGTCCACGCATTCAAAAACGTTGCCAAGCTCCCCTGTGCCAAAACCAGAAAGGCATCTTTGAGGGGATAATTTTTCGAGCCGCACAAAACCGAGTGTTCCAGAATATGCGCCGCGCCGGTTGAATCCCGCGATGGGGTTGCAAAGGCAAACGAAAAAAGATTTTCGCTGTCGTCATTGTAAACATGAAAAACCTCAGCTCCGCTTGTGCGATGCCGCGCCCAAATACCTTTGGCTTCGAGTTCGCCCAAATCTTTAACGGCGAGAATCTCAAAACCGTTTTCGAGAACAGCGCCCTGTTTAAGTTCCGTTGTCATATCACTACATCCTTATCTTGCAACATCAGTATGCTGCCTTCTTCGCGGCTCTGGCGAAACCATTCAAGGAATTCCCGCGCTGCCGCCTCTGCTTCAATTTTAGGGATCGCTCCCATAAAATCCGATTCTTCTTTTATGCGCGCCGCTCTCACCGAAGAAATGTTCCGCATTATTTTTTGCGTGAATTCTTCGGAGCGCCCCCGCAGCAACAGAACGATATCTTTATCGCCCATTTCTCTAAGTTTTTCCTGTATGGGGCGGTCGGCGGCTTCAACAATATCTTCCAGTGTGTACAACCGCTCTTTCATATCGCGACTGAGAGTTGGGTCCTCTTTTTCCAGCACGTCCAAAAGCCGCCCGCCAAACTCTGTGTCGGATTGCTTTAGAATTGCCGCCAAAACTCCCTTGCCGTCAATTTCCCCGCCGCCCGAATCGATGCGCCCAAAGTGCCGCGCTTTTTCTTTCAGTGCGGCGGCAGTGCGCTCGATGACATCCGGGGCGCTTTCCTTCAGGCGGGCAATGCGCTTTACAATGTCAAACTTCCTGTCGGGGCTTATATTGGCGAGCGTTTGCGCGGCAAGTTTTGCCGGCAGCCGGGAAAATACCATCGCACAAGCAGCGGGGCTTTCGCCCTTGAAAAGCACCGCGAGCTGTTCCCCGGAAAAGTCCGACAAAAAATTGAAGGGATTTTCCTTCGCATCGGGAACGGCGCTGACCAGCATTGCCTCGCCCTTTTCCGCGCCAAAGGCGGCGTGCAAAACTTTTCGCGCCTGTTCAAGACCGCCTGATGATGCACCTGAACCAGCAGGCAAGGAAAGGAGCGATCGGAATTCTTGCAGAACGGCGGCAGCCTCCTCGCGGCTGATCGTTTTTATCGAAACAATCTCTTTCGAGATTGCATTTACCTGTTCCGGATCAAGTTGGGAAAGAACCTTCGCAGCTTCATCGCTGCCGATAAGCACCATAAACTGAGCGGCACGTCTGGCTTTGGATGCAGGCGGTGCTGACGGCGCTGTTCCGGTTTTGAGCAAGCCGATGTCGATGCGCTTGGCAGAACGGTTTTCGCCCTCAACGGAGCCGTCGGCTTTACCGTCGACAAGAGCGCTGGTATCACCTGAGTCTTTCTCCATCGTTTTTTTATAGGCTTCAATTCCCCTCTTAATTTTTCCCATACTGTTTTACTATATATCATTATTAAAAGAATATAAAGCTGTAAAAAAGCAAATAATCACAAACGGTTTCCTTAAAATAGTTCATATATTATGAAAATAAACGGTGAAAATAAATCAAGTTGTAAAATAAATGGTGTTATAATGCAAAAATTTCGTGATAATTGCAACAGAATGCATTATCTTTAAGATAGGAAAAAAGTTGAACACAGAGTTTTTTTGCGGCCATACACCAGTTGCCTCAGAAAGCCAGATTTTTATAGAGCGTCCGCGGATTAACCGCTTGCTGGAAAAGGCGGTACATAAGCCAATCGTCAGCGTCATTGCCGGAGCTGGCTACGGTAAAACACAAGCGGTGTACGCCTTTGCCCGCAGACTCAACGTTCGCACGGCGTGGATACAGATTTCTGAACGCGACAATCTGGGCGTACGTTTTTGGGAAAACTTTGTCTCGGCGGTTTCGATTATCAGCAAAGAGGCGGCAGGAAAACTCAGTCAGATGGATTTCCCAGCAACCGATCCGCAGTTCGACCGTTACCTTGCAATTTATCGGCAGGATGTAATTCTCAATGAAAAGTACCTTTTTGTTTTTGATGATGTCCACCTTATTACTACCAAAGCGGTGCTGACATTTCTCGAACGCTGCATCAGTTCGTTCCTGCCCAACATCACCTCTGTGCTGATTTCCCGAAGCGAGCCGCAGCTTGATATGGCGAAGCTGGAGCAGAAAAAACTCTTGGCGCGAATTACAGAAAATAAAATCAAGTTCAGTCTTGACGAATTGCTTTCGTACTTTCGGCTTCTCAATGTCAGAGCCGATCCGGGAATGGCATCCGCGATTTATCGCGACACTGAAGGCTGGGCGTTTGCAATTCATCTTGCGGCTCTTTCATTGAGAAATGTCAAAAGCGGCACTTCGCACGTTTCGTTGCTTTTGAAATACAATACATCAAAACTTATTGAAAGTGAAATTGCATCATCCCTTTCACCTGAGTTGTTGCGTTTTCTTATTAAACTTTCCCTTGTTGAAAATCTTAATCCTGATTTGGTGTTTGAAATAGGTGGCAATGCTGCGCTTGTAAAAGAAATGGAGAACATCGTATCGTTTGTCAGTTTTGACGCTTATTCAAATTCGTACCATATACATAATTTGTTCCTGGATTATTTGCACGAAAAACAAAATAAATTAACCGAGGAAGAAAAAAAAGATGTGTGGATTAAAACAGCGCAGTGGTGTACGGAAAACAATCGTAAAATGGACGCAATTATCAGTTACGATAAAGCTGGTGATTACAGCGGGATTGTAAAAATCCTTAGTACGATGCCGCTGATACTTCCAACGGGAGTGGCGCGGTTTATCCTTGATATTCTTGAACGCGCTCCTGCAACGATTTACCATGATTACCACGAGGCGCTTACAATTCGAAGCCGCGCGCTGAACAGCCTTGGGTGCTTTTTGCAGAACCGTGAGGAAACGCTTAAAATTATCCCGATGATGCAAGCAATGCCTGAGAGTACGAAAAAGCATGTCATTCTCACGGCGTGCTATGTCAATCTTGGTTTCATCGGTTTGTTGCAATCGTTTTACACAAAGCAGTATAATTTTATGTGCTACTTCAAACAAGCGCTCGTTGAAAGCAAAGAGGCGAATCTTCAAATCAAACCGCCGATGAACGTGGCAACGCTGGCGTCTTATGTGTGCAGAGTGATGGCTCCGGTGTCGTTGCACGAAATGGAAAAGTATATCGAAGTCATTGGCGAAATTGTTCCTTATACGGTTCAGGTGCTGGGTGGATGCCAAGCTGGGCTGCACGAGCTTTGTCACGGTGAGTTTGCTTTTTTCAGAGGAGAGGTGCAAAAGGCGGAGAAGTTTCTTATTGAAAGTCTTGCGAGGGCGAGAAAAAATGATCAGTACGAAATTGAAAACCGCGCTTTGTTTTATTTGCTCCGTGTTTATATGAGCTTAGACGAAGCTGATAAGATCGAGAATATTGTAAAGCAGCTTGAAAATGAACTTCAACAACCGCTTTATTTAAATCGGTATTTTTACTATGATATTGTAAGCGGCTGGTACTATATTCAGACGGGGCGAAAAGAAAAGGTTGCCACATGGTTGAAGAACGATCATGAAAATAGCGATCTTAATTCCAGGGTTCAGGGGCTTGAAAAACTGGTTAAAGCGAAATATTATTTTTCTGAAAAGCGGTATCCTGCCGCACTTGCCGTTATGGAAAGTCTCGGCGAGAGTGAACCGCTTCTCTTTGGGGAAATAGAAATGAAGGCGCTGGAGGCAGTGTGCCGCTGTCGTTTGCTGGACAAAGATGGCGCGTTGAAAGCTCTTGTGCAAGCGTACCAGCTTGCAGCGCCGACGGAGCTGTTTATGCCATTTGTCGAACTTGGTAAAGATATGCGCTCGTTGACGCAGACCGCGCTGCGGGATATTTCCAGCGGCAGTACAGCGGCGGGCATTTGCCCGCAGTGGCTGCAAGAGACGTACCGGAAATCTGCCGCATACGCGAAAAAGATTTTCCGCCAGAGTAAAAGCACACGGGCTTCCGCCGCGCCGCTTTCTCCGCGCGAAATGAGTGTGCTTGCCGGGCTTTCGCACGGGCTTACGCAGGAAGAAATTGCCAGCAGTGCTTCTATTTCACCCAACACGGTGAAAAGCGCAATTAGAAGTATCTATAGCAAGTTCGGCGCTCTTAACAAAGCTGACGCAGTACGTATTGCTGCAGAAAGAGGTATTTTGAATAATGCTCGATAAAAATAACAGGTTTGATAATCGGCAGATAATAGAAAGAAAACAAATTCACAAGCTGCTGGAAAACTCAGTTCAAAAGGCGGCGGTTTTTATTACAGCCGGTTCAGGTTACGGCAAGACCTGCGCGGTTCATTCTTTTTTACAGTATAAAAATGAAACTGCGATTTGGCTGACACTCACTGAAAAGGACAACGAGCCTTTGCACTTTTGGAACAGCCTTATTCAGGCAGTAAGTTTGCACAATCCAAGAGTTGGAAAATATCTGGAAGAACTTGGCTTCCCAGAATCACCTGCAAAAATTACCTGCTGCCTTTCGGTTCTAGCGGATGAAGGTCCAAACAGGAAATTCCCGTGCATTGTCGCAGATAATTTCCATCACATCACAGAAAAATCAATACTTGAATTTGTCAGCCGAATTGCGGCTTCCCCATATCCGAAGGGGACAATAATTTTTATTTCCGAAAGAGAGCCTGAGCTTAACACGATGAGCTTGCTTTCAAAAGGGCTTCTGTCCCGCATCACTGCAGACGACCTTCGTTTCAACGAAGAAGAAATTGCCGCGTACTTCCGGCTTAAAAATATAAATCTGTCGAGTGATGATGCACAGGATATTTTCATTGATACTGAAGGATGGGCGCTTGCTGTTCGCCTTGTCGCTGAAGAAATGGAAACAATAAAATCTCTGCACTACAACCGTGCTGTTTTATCAGATGGAAAAATAGCCGAAATGATAGACGAGCTATTTAATTCTATGTCGATTTCATATCAACGTTTCTTTACTATAATTTCGCTTTTCGATCAGTGGCCGCTTGAAGTCATGTCAAAAATTACCGAATGGTTGAATAGCATATCGAGTGAAACTTCGCACGAAACGCTGCCGCCGCCAAATGAACAAACGGTACGCTTGCATCTTCTGAGCGCGTTGTACTATTACGATGTGTATTTACACGGCTTCAAAATGCACTCGCTTTTTTTAGATTACCTTCGGAACAAGCATGGCGCACTTTCCCACAAAGAAATAAAAAGTGCTTGCTCTATTATGGCGCAGTGGTGCGTAGAAAATCGTTTGTTGATAGATGCGGCGATTAATTATGGAATTGCCGGGGATTGCAATGGGATTTTCACTGCGATATATTCTTCACCGCGAATTATTTCTCCTGCTACCGCTGAATCGTTTCTCGAAATTATTGATCGTCTTATTAGTAATAGTGAAACTGATAAACATGTCGAACAATTAAATCAATCAAATGAATTAAAACAAAATAATAACAATGAGAAATTTCTTATTCTACAGCATGTAACTCGCGCAGGGCTTCTTTTAAACAGTGGGCGTTATGATGAATCAAAAGACAGCCTCGAAAAAAGCATTGGGGAATTCGAGCTGCTGCCGCCCAACCCGTTAAATTTTTTAATCCTGTCCTCGTGTTACAACACACTTGGCGCACTTGCTATTTTTTCAAGCCGCACACATAAAAATACAACCCTCGCTGTGAAATATTTTCGGCTTGGTAATTTTTACTACATGTGCAGCCCATACACTGTTTCAGGATCGATGAGTAAAACAAGCATTGGTTCTTACGCAAACCTCATCGGCTATCCAACTGAAGAAAATGAATTTGAGCAATACATTGATACTGTCTCGCAGTGCATTCCGTATGCGTCCCATTCAATTGGTGGGTATCTGAGCGGTGTGGACAGTTTGTGCCGTGCAGAGCTTGCATATTTTAGGGGTGAACTTGATACTGCCGAGCAGCACGCTCGCGAAGCGGTCATCAAGGCGCGTGAAAAGGGTCAGTACGAAATTGAAAGTAAAAGCCTCTTTTACCTTTTGCGCGTATATCTTTGCACGGGGAATATTACCGCCGGGCGTGAAACGTGGGCGCAGGTTGAGGCGATTATTGATATCCCCGATTACATCAACCGTTACGCGATTTATGATATTATGACCGGCTGGATTTACGCCCACATCGGAGCGGTAGGACGAATTGCGCCGTGGCTGCGGAGCGAGTTTGAAAAAAGCGATCTTAATCCCAATTATCAAAACTATGAAATGCTGGTAAAGGCAAAAAGTCTTTTTGCGGAAAAGCGTTACGCGGACACAATAAATTTTCTGGAGCGTGAAGATGTGCGCGATGGGATTGGAGCTTTTTGTTTGGGTGCACTTGAAATTGCAGTTTTGAAAATGGCAGCTTTTTCTCGAGATGGTGATGATGCAGCAGTGCGAGAAATGTTGGAGACAGCTTACACAATTGCGCTTGAAGGTTCGCGCAGTGGAAAAATGTTTGACATGCCGTTTATCGAACTTGGCGAAGATATGCGGAGCATCGCAAGTGCCGCACTTTCCGCGCTGGACACGATGAGTGCCGCACCGACATCCGCCGAGCATGGGCTTAACCGGGAATGGCTTTTGTCAATTCGCAGCAAAGCGGCCGGGTACGCAAAGAAGTTGAGTACGGCAACAGAACAATACTGCAAAGTCTGCAAAGAAAATGACATTCCATTTTTTACAGCGCAGGAACTTTCGGTATTGACAAGTATTTCCAAAGGTCTTACGCGTGAAAAAATTGCAGAAGGCGCATCCCTTTCGGCAAGTACAGTAAAAAAAATTATCAAAACGATTTATACAAAATTAGGCGCTATTAACCGCGCCGATGCTATACGAATTGCCACAAGTTTTGGCTTACTGAAATAACTCCACGCTCCGAGCCTTAATGCACAGTTTCAAAAAACACCTTCAATTTTTCCATGCTTTCTACAACCGTCTGTTTTCCAAGTGCAATATGCTTCTTGTATTGAAAGAACGAAAAAGGCGTTGCATCGCTGGTAACATTCAACGTTATATCAGCGGGAATTTTTTTATCTTCGGTTGCATTCAGCGCGCACTCAATGCTGCGAAAAATAACTTGCGGGCCATTCTTGAAATCCTTGATCTCTTGCAAGATAAAACGGTTCACATCTACCGCCAGCACTTTTGTAAAACCCTCGCTGCGTGCAATCGCCACCGGCATATTGTCTAAAAGCCCGCCGTCTACAAGGCACATCCCATTGTCAACAAACGGCTCGAAAAAAACCGGAAACGACATCGACGCCCTCATTGCTTTAGCAATAGAGCCGGAACGGAACACAACCTCCGCGCCGCTTAACAAATCCAGCGCGTTACAGCGAAATGCAATTTCCGTTTCATTAAACATTTTCCCCTGCGTAAGCCTTTCCAGAAGTTCCAGCGTTCTCTGCCCCGTGTCGATTCCGGAACTGGTCGCAAGGCTCGCCAGAATCTGCCCAGTTTGAAACACTTTCCCCACCGGACCCTGTATCTTAAAAACAAAACTATCGAGGTAATCAGTAATGTCAAACTCTTCATCAACAAAGCGTTCGATTGACTGGGGCGACATACCGCACGCATACAGCCCGCCGACAATCGCACCCATCGATGTCCCTGCCACAAGCGAAGGTTTCGGAAAACCGGCATCTTCCAGCGCCCTGAGAACGCCAATATGCGCCAATCCCTTCGCACCTCCGCCCGAAAGAACTAGCGCCCACGGATGTTTTTTCATGTCTTTGTGTATTCGGATACTCATATCTTAGTTATAGCATATTTACTATATTTGCAGTATAACACACACGCAGCTACTTTGCAAAATAAGAATATTTGAAAAGCAAAAGCATCGCCTTAATTGGAGACGGATCAATTATTGTATTAAGGCACAGAGCAATATTCCACTCAAACAAAAAAAGCGCACGGAGCAATATTCTCTCCGTGCGCTTCGCGTCACTGACTCGAGTTTGCTTTAGCTCGCCGCTGCCTCAGATGAGGTTTCGGCTGGTTGTTTTGTCTCCGTTGCGTTTTCAACTGATACCGCAGTCTCAACGATCTCCTCTGAACAGCCGCACCCGCCTCCACAGCCGCCACTGCAGCAAGAAGAAGTCTCGGCAACAGCTGCTCTGGCGTTGGATCTTTCAAGGGAATTGGCGGACGACGGGTCAACAAGTCCGCCAAGATCGCTGCCGCCTTTGAAGCGCAGTACGTTTACCATAAAGATGTTCAGCTTGTTTATGATGTTCGGGGGCAAAAGATTTCCGTCTACTTCAACAGAAATGATTGGGAAGTTGCGCTCGCGCGCCCACGGCGTAAACACGCCTTCGACAACGCGCCCAATGAGACAGGCAAACGGGCTGATATTAACAATACCCGAATAATCCGCGTCCATCGCCGCCGCAGCAGAACCAGAAGAAACCGCAATCTCGGAGTTGAGTTCGAGGTTTACAAAGTTTTCCTGCGTGTACTTCATAATCTTGTGCATATCGTGCGGTGTTTCGGGGATAAGCCCGGTCGGGCCTAAAATCGAAATGACTTTCTTTTCCACCGAATGTTTCCACCAGCGCTCAAGTTCAAGCTTTTTAAGATCGCGCCAGGGTTTCGACAAAAGACGAGTACCGGCTTTGCGGAGTTTAATCAGCTTGTTGAACGAGTATTCCCGCACAAAGTCAAGGTAATGTATCCACTCGGAAATGCCCGCCACCTTCACTATAATGCCGCGCTCGCTCATCAGATCAATCAGCTCACCGACAGCGAAATCATCGCGGCGCACGTAGATTTCGCCGACAACCAGCACCTTCGGGCAGTCAGTGAGTTTTTTCTTCAGCGGGATTTTTTTAACATCGCTTGCAACGTTTGCAAGCTCCTGCCAGATGGCGTCGGGTTTGTGTTCAACCGCGTGCATAAGCTTGCGCCACGATTTTTCAAATTCCGCAACCGCTGTCGCGGGATCCTCCGCCGTTGTTTTCAGCGAACATTGAATGTCTTTCAAGTAGTCCGAAAGCACCAGCCCCTTCCACATTTCTTTGGCGAAGTTGGGACCAAGCTCGGTGTAGGAATTGTCGGCGGACAACGTAAACACGATCACGTTTTCAAGCCGCATATCGCGGAACAGATTTTCGTAGTACACATAATACTGCCCGGTTCTGCACGGCCCCGTCGTAATCGGCACGAAGAGCATATACAGCTCATCCTTGCGGTACTTCTCGCTCCAGATAAATTCAAGCGCACTGCCCAACACAAGGTGGCTCGGCACGCACTCTTTGCCCGACGAGTTCGCGCGCGCCGCTTGCACGGTTTTCGCCGTTGCAACCGGTAGCGCCTCCGCGTTAATCCCCAGCCCGCGCAGTGTCGCGCCCATATACTCGGTGGAGATGTCGCCCATATTTGACAGCAAAACTTTCACGCGCTTGTTGTTGCGTATCCGCACTTTCTCGCCGCTCTTTGAGTTGTCAAGCCGCAGCCTGTCCTCAACGCCGGCTTGCGGATCGTATGCAAACTTCCAGCCTGAGTCAAAGCGGTCGCCTTCGATTTCGTTCTTCTTTGCGCGGTAACCTTCGATGATGTCAAGGAACGCCTCAACGCGGGTGTCGATCCCCGCATCCGCCGAGTGCGAGTCCAGCTCCAGAATAAGGAACGGCTTTTGCCCCATGATCCACTTAATATAATGGAGGATAAACGAGTCAGGCGCGCACGAAAAGTTTGTAATGTACGTCAGGTAGATGTTATCTTC
>WQZT01000002.1 GCA_009780595.1 Treponema sp.
CTGGAATCTGTCGCCGCGTCAAAGTTCGCCCACATGACGTACACTGACGCGGTGAAGGAACTGGAAAAGGCTGTTGCTGGCGGGGCACGCTTTGAGTTTCCGGCGTCGTGGGGCTGCGACTTGCAGAGCGAGCACGAGAAGTACATCACCGAAAAGGTTGTCAAAGGCCCGGTAATTTTGACCGACTATCCAAAGGAAATTAAGGCGTTCTATATGAAGCAAAACAGCGATGGCAAAACCGTCCGCGCGATGGACGTTTTGGTTCCGCGTTTGGGCGAGATTATCGGAGGATCTCAGCGCGAAGAAAACTGCGCGGCACTCAGCCGCCGTATTCAGGAAGCGGGGATGCACCCGGAAGATTATTCGTGGTATCTCGATCTTCGCCGCTACGGAAGCGTTCCACATTCCGGGTTCGGGATGGGTTTTGAACGGCTCATCCAGTACGTTACGGGGATGGGCAACATCCGCGATGTCATTCCCTTCCCGCGCGCGGTTGGGCAGGCGGAGTTTTAACGCAATAGTCTGATGGTAAAGCTGAAAACTTTTTACGCGGCGCTGTGTGCTTTTTTCCTGCTTGCCTTTCCTGCCGCCGCCCAGGCTCTGCAAAGCACGTCATCCACCCCGCCGCCTGCAATCATATCCCATGCGGCGGCGGTGCTAGACGCGGCGACCGGAAGTTTTATTTTCCTTCAAAACGCGGATGATGAAATCCCCCCGGCATCGATGACCAAGCTGATGACGATGCATCTGGCGTTTCAGGAGATCGCGGCGGGAAGAGCTTCACTCGATGAAATCATCACGCCGCCTCGTGCGAGCTGGGCGATAAACCAGCCGCCCCGCTCTTCGCTCATGTTCCTTGCGCCCGGCCAGCAGGTCAGTTTGCGCGAGCTCCTTTTGGGGCTGGCTGTTCCGTCCGGCAACGATGCAGCCGTGGCAGTTGCCTTACGCCTTGCCCCTTCAGTGCCTGAGTTCGCGGAGATGATGAACCGCGAGGCGGCGGCGCTGGGGCTGACGGCAACGCGCTTTGTCGAGCCGTCGGGGATTTCCGCGCACAATATGACCACCGCGAGGGAGTTCGCGCACTTTTCCCGGTTCTACATTCAGTCGTGGCCGGAAAGTTTGCGCGAGTATCACTCCGTGCGGGAGTTTTCCTACCCGATGCCGCACAACGTGGCAAGCGCGTTTCAGGAAGCCCCCGGCACAATATCGCAAAGGACACGCAACGCCCTTGTGGGAACGCTTGACGGAGTTGATGGCATCAAAACCGGCTTTATTTTTGAGTCTGGCTTTAACATTGCCCTGACCGCCGAGCGAAACAACACGCGCTTTATTGCGGTTATAATGGGTGCGCCGTCCGGCCCCGGCGGGGACAGAATCCGCAACGACGATGGCAGAAAGCTGCTGGAATGGGCGTTTGCCTCGTACCGGACGATCCGCCCGCGCCTTGCCCTTCCGGAACCTGCGCGCATCTGGCGCGGCAAGCAAAACTACGCCCCGCTGAAACTGGGCGAGATGCTTGAGTTTACGGCGGCGGCAGAGCGGGGCGAAATGCTCAGCGGCAGAGTCGAACTGCAAACCCCGCTCGTAGCGCCGCTTGCGGCAGGAACGCCGGTCGGCAACTTTGTACTGTATGATACCATTGGCGAACTGCGGCGGATTCCCCTGCTTGCCGCCGACGATGTTGCGCGCGGCGGTTTTTTCAAGCGGCTGTTTGATTCAATCAGGCTGCTGTTCACCCGAAGTCCGCGGTAATACCGAAGGCTTTTCGCCCTCTGCGGCGGGCTTCGTCTGCAACGATTTGAGCATCTTGATCATCTCAAGGTATTTCAACGCACTTATCGGATGGCGGCAGTGAATCTCGAACAGTTGCCCATCAATGGTAGAAAACAGCAGAACCATCTTTAGGATAACCGACAAATCAACAATCGTTTCCAGCGGAAACTCGATAATATCGTAATTTTTTTTGACAAAGGATATTCTGTCGTTGTAGAGGTACAGTGAGCCTTTCGCCATAAACGTGTTGTACCGCGCCCGTTTTACATGGTACAGCTTCTGAGTGTGATCGGTGAAAATCGGGATGCGGTTGTCGGCGAACGCCATTTTTTTCGCAAGCACCGCGAGCTCGCTTTTCTGCCATTTCGACCATTCCAGAACTGTCGTAAACGGCGGCGAATCAGGCACATACGGCTGCGTACCCACCAGCTCTTGTTTGGGCGGCATTTCAAAATAACCGTACTCGGTATACCGTACGCGAAACCCGCAACTGCAAAAAAGCATATCTTCCTTGCTCTTCAGTGTCGAAAATTGCTTGCAACACGGGCAGCAGTACAGCGCAGTTTCAAGGTATTCCGCAGGCTTTCTGCCCCGAAACTCAAGCGGAAGTTTTTTCTGTTCATCGTACGCGTTAACGTACAGGTCTTGTTTGATGGCTTGGTAAATTTCATCTTCGGACATTGTCGACAATTGTTCCGGGCTGTAAATCTGCGCCAAACGGCCTTCGGATTTCCCGCGGTGCAAGAAACGCGCCCAACGCGGAAGCGACAAATACGTCCCGAAAAAGCGGTACGTTACCAGCGCAACTCCGGCTTTTTTTATGAGCTTGCCGATGGACGGCTGGATCTCTCCGGTTTCACCATCAAACGGATTGTTGCCCTCCGCGAAAATGCAAATGTTGCATTTTTCCTTCAGGCGCCTGAAAATCGTCATCACCGCCGATGTTTCCACCGTCGACCGCGCCCGCGCTATCGGTGAAAAAAGAAAACGCAGTATCTTGCTCTTAAACCCCACGCGGTACACATAATCGCTTGCAAGGTAGTACATACTCTTCTTAAAGCTCATCGCGATGAGGAGCGGATCCCAATTCGTCAAATGGTTTGCTATAACAATATATGGCGAATGACCAACATCAATAGTATCGCATTCAAAATTAAATTTATGGCACAGATATTTTCGCACAATCCTTGACGAGAATCTGTACGAAAAATCATGTCGTTCTTTTCCTGCAATCATTTCTATAATAGTATCAAGTTTAATTACGATAGTCTATTAGGCAAAACAGTAATCTTTATGGATAAATATGCAATTTTCTACGATAAAAATTATTAAATTAAAAACTTTTGTTGATGTGCGGGAAACCAGCTTTGCCAGTTTCCCGCTAGCAACTTACGGTAACGGCGGGTATTGTACGCCCGGCTGCCACATGCCTTGCCGGGTTTCCCCCCTGATGCTGGGAATATCCAAAATCATCCCGGGGTGAATAAGATCGGGGTTGCCTGTCTGGGGCATCTTGTTACGGTTAGCCTCGTACAAGCGCCTCCACTGGCGGGGATCGTTAAACGCCCACGAGCGCCCGGCAATTGTCCACAGCGAATCCCGGAACTCAGCCCACGAGCGCACTGTGTACTGTGACGGCAACTGCGCCCGCCCGGCGGCAACGGGCAAATCGCTGATATTGGCGAGAGCAACGAGCACGCGGTACGCCGCATCAACAGCCTCGTCCCAGCTTTCAGCCGCGCGGTACGAGCGGGCTTCAGCATACGCGGCTTGGGCCTCGCTGTACTCTTCAGGGTAGCGCGTTGCAGCCCCTGCGGCGGTGGCAAAAGTCAACCGTTCGCGAGCGGAAGCAATGATGTTGTCGGTCTCCCAGATTATCAACTGCAAGCGCACGTATTCATCGGAAAGGGCAGCGAACCGCACCGCCTCTTCGGAGTATTCAGTCGATGTGAGAAAATCCCCTTCATCAAACGCTTGCTGGGCGAGAACGGTAAGCCGCTCGCTTTCAAGGAAATATCTGTTATTCCTGATGCCCGCAGGTATTTCCACCTCGACAACGAGAACTTCTTCCTCGGCGAACTCATCTTCAGCAAACTCGTCAGCGATCACTTCATTTTCGGCAAACTCGTCAGCCGCAAGGACTTCGTCGCTTGCAAACTCTTCAGCAGGGAACTCTTCGGCGAGAACTTCATCGTCAACAAACTCATCACCGGGGAATTCTTCAGCCACAAGAGCTTCATCTTCGACAACCTCTTCAGCCGCGAACTCGTCAGCAAGGGCTTCGCTTTCGACGGAAAGCACCTGCTCACCATCCTCAACTATATCCAAGACATCTTCGTCTTGTGCAACAACCGCTTGGGCGGCGAACAAAAGCGCAATCGCCGGTATGATTATAAATTTGTTTTTCATTATAAGTCTCCTTCGAGAATTTTTTCGGCTTCTCTGGCGATTTCTTCGCTTTCTGCAACCCTTTCGTTGGCGAGGCGCAAGGCTTCCTCCGCAATCAACTGCCGTTCACGCGCAAGTTCGGCAGACGCGCTAAACAGGGGCGCGCTCTGGGTGAACAGCCGTCCGGCCTCCCCAAAGTGCTGCGCCTGATGCGCTTGATCAGCCTGAGCAAACAGCGACTGGGCGTAGTTAAACTCCTGACGAGCGGCAACATCGGCTCTTGCCTCCAGCGCAACAGTGCGTTCAACTGCAGCCCCGGCGCTTAAATACATAACCATCGAAGTCATAGCGGCAGTTCGCGCTCCGCCAAAATCTCCCGCCTCCCACTTGGCAAAGGTATCAGCCGCCGCCAAATCTCCCTGTTCAAAGGCTTGCGGATTCACCTCTTGCAGACGCTCGGAAACCTGCTCCCGCGCGTTGTACGCATCGAGCATTGCATCAAGGGCGGTAAACATCGCCAGAGCTTGAACGGCAGCAACGCGTGCCCCGCTGTAATCCCCGTCATCATCAAAGCGTTGAAAAGCATCTCTAATGGCGTCATCCGCCTGCAAAAGGTAATCCGGCTCCCACTCATAAAGCGGTTCGGCGATTTTCGCTCTTATTCTTTTAATTTCGAATGTGGTGGCAAGGAATCCATACATATCAAGGGCGCTAGCGGCAGTCTCCCGTGCGGCAAGAAAATCTCCGTCAGCCTGCTTTTTGCGGGCGTCGGTAACGGTGTTATCCGCGTGTGAAAGAACATCCGGCAAGAACTGTTCAGCGCCCATCGCGACAACTTCGGCACGGGCTTCCGCTAAAGCACGCTCCATATTCTCAAAACTACGGGCAATGGACATAGCGGCAAGGGCTTCCAGCGCATCAGCCGCTGTGTTGTACCGTTCCGCAGACGCAACGATCTCCTCGACAGTATCGATCGAGCGCTCCCGTTCAGCAGAGGCAAAGAGAGAATCGGCATTCTCCCACTCGGAAGGGAAAAGTTCAGGGCCATTAAACTCGACAACCTGCGCCCGCGCCACCTGCGCCCGTGCTTGGGCTGCATCCAAAGCTCCCGTATCCGGCTGAACGGGATGTTGCTCGGCTGGCGGTGTTGACCCGCAGGAAACCGCCGCAAACATTGCAAACAGACCTACCAGCATCCGCCAAAAATACTTAGTCTTCATTGATTACTCCTCTCCATTATTTTCCATATATAGCCGTGTTTAGTGTAGTAGAATTATCGCACGAAAGCAATAGCTTCCTGCGTGAGAGCATCGCAACGCTCGTTGTACGTGTTCCCCGCGTGGCCTTTTACCCACACCCACTGTATCGAAAGCGCGGCGGCAAGCGCGTCTAATTCCACCCAGAGGTCTTGATTTTTTACCGGAGTTTTGCCGCTGGTTCGCCAGTTGTTCCGCTTCCAGTTGTGTATCCATTCGGTGATGCCTTTTTGCACATATTGCGAATCGGTGTACAGTGCGAGCTGGGGAACGGGGAACGATTTTGCAGCTTTCAGGGCGTTGATGACTGCCAAAAGTTCCATGCGATTGTTGGTGGTGTTTTTTTCACCGCCCCATTTTTCGGCAGTAACCGAATCGCCTGATTCGCCCTTTTCGACAATCACATACGCCCATCCGCCGGGACCGGGGTTTCCCGAACAGCCGCCATCAGTATAAATATGAATCACGCCCTGATACTAGCATTTTTTGAAAGTATTGACTATCCCGCTTTGTTTCTGTTATACTGTTACGCAAGCAGTCCCGTAGGGGGCGGTTCACATCATATCGACATGAAAGTCCCGGAATACCGAACTTCGTTTTCGGGAGCATAACAGAGGAGAGAAGTATTATGGCAAAACAGCTATTGTTCAATGAAGATGCCCGCAAAAAGTTGCTGGCAGGGGTTGAGCAGATTTCCCAGGCTGTAAAAGTTACGCTGGGGCCGAAAGGCCGGAATGTCCTGTTGGACAAAAAATTTGGCGCGCCCACGGTAACGAAAGACGGGGTGTCTGTTGCAAAAGAAATCGAACTGGTTGATCCGTATGAAAATATGGGGGCGCAGCTTTTGAAGGAAGTTGCGACAAAAACCAACGATGTAGCCGGAGACGGAACGACAACTGCCACAGTTTTGGCGTATTCCCTTGTGAAAGAGGGGCTGAAATCCGTTGCGGCGGGGATGACGCCGATTGAACTGAAACGCGGTATCGACAAAGCGGTTGAAATCGCCGTGGAAGAAATCAAAAAGAATTCCAAAAAGATCAATGATAAAGAGGAAATCTCGCACGTTGCGTCAGTTTCCGCCAACAACGACGCCGAAATCGGCAATACCATTGCCGATGCGATGGAAAAGGTTGGAAAAGACGGGGTTATCACGGTTGAAGAGTCAAAAACAATGGAAACGTCTATTGAATTTGTCGAGGGTATGCAGTTTGACCGCGGTTATATTTCCGCGTACTTCGTTACCGACCGCGATACAATGACCAGCGTGTATGAGGATGTATACATTCTTATCTACGACAAGAAAATTTCCAGTATGAAGGATATGCTTCCCCTGTTGGAGAAGGTTGTCCAGAACGGCAAGCCGTTGCTCATCATCTCTGAAGATGTTGACGGCGAGGCGCTTTCAACACTGGTTGTCAACAGTTTGCGCGGCACGCTGAAAACCTGCGCGGTAAAGGCGCCGGGCTTCGGCGACCGCCGGAAAGCCATGCTCGAGGACATCGCCATCCTGACAGGCGGCGAGCTTATTTCCGAAGAGCTCGGTCTTAAACTGGAAAATACCGATATTACCCAGCTCGGCAAGGCGAAAACAGTTAAGATTGACAAGGATAATACGACAATTATCAATGGCGCGGGCAAAAACAAGGACATTCAGGACAGAATTGCCCAGATCAAGGCGCAGATTGAAGAGACGACCAGCGATTATGACCGGGAAAAGTTGCAGGAACGGCTTGCGAAGTTGGCGGGCGGCGTTGCGGTTATCAATGTTGGCGCGGCGACCGAAGTCGAACTGAAAGAGAAAAAGCACCGGGTTGAAGACGCTTTGTCCGCCACCCGCGCGGCCATTGACGAAGGCATTGTCAGCGGTGGCGCAATCGCGATGATTCAGGCGGCAATCGCCCTTGACAAAGCGGAGACCACCGGTCTCACCGACGACGAGAAGGTTGGCTTTAAGATTGTCAAGCGCGCGCTGGAAGAGCCGATTCGCCAGATCGCCGAAAACGCCGGGCTTGACGGCGCGGTTGTCGCGGAGAAAGCCAAGAGCGAGAAGAAGGGCATTGGTTTTGACGCGGCGAAGATGGAATGGGTAGATATGATCAAAGCTGGTATTATCGACCCCGCCAAAGTAACCCGCTCGGCTCTGCAAAACGCCGCGTCTGTGGCAAGCCTCTTGTTGCTGACTGAATGCGCCATCACCGACATTCCCGAGAAGAAAGAAGCTCCGGCAATGCCCGGTGGCGGAATGGGCGGCATGGGTGGTATGGATTACTGATAGAAAACCGCACACGGTTTTCTATCTTGGCAGTTTACGGCTTTGCCGTAAACTGCACCACTTCAACAAGCGGCTTTTTTTAAGGGCGTTTTGTTGAATGACAGAGCTGTTCGGGGTAAACCCGGGCAGCTTTTTTTATGGGCGATGATATACCGCAATGAGGATCAAGGTATGGACATGCAATTTGAAATTACCAGCCTAAAACTTTTCTCTCCGCTTTACTATTCCAGCGATGGTGCCACCGACCCGTTTTCGTACAGCGAAGGAGACGGCGAGAAACTCTTCTGCTTTGAACTGGAGGAAACCGCCGCCGGAACTTTCCAGCCAGACAGGGCAACGTTTCCCGGAAGTCTGCTTTTCTGCGGGAAGGCGGCGGACAGCAGTGCGGCGGGCGGAAACGCTGGGGACAGCGAACTGCCAGCGGGGAACTACCTTTTCGCCCAAAAGCGGGAAGTGCTAAGCCGCGAAAGTATTATCACGATGGCGATGGAGATTCAGCAGGAAGGGCTGTGGCAACGGCAGCCGTTGGGAAGGAAGCTCTACCTTCGCTACCTGTTCGAGGACGGCTGCCCCGTTACCCAGCTTTTCAGGTCATGCAATTAAAGGGCGGCGGCGTTACGCGCGTGGATGCAAATACTCGAAAAGAACGTTACAGCCAGTAACAATATCCTCGATTTTGGCGTGTTCCTCTTTATTGTGGCTGATCCCTTCTTTGCAGGGGATAAAAACCATTCCGACAGGGCATAGTTCGGTAAAAAACATCGCATCATGCCCCGCCCCGGAAGGCATAACCAGAGCGGGAATGCCGAGTTTTTCTGCCGTTTGCAACAAGCTTTTCTGGAGCGCCGGGTCAAGCATAACGGGGTCGGATTCTGACACGCGGGTGATTTCGCATTTCAGCCCGCGCTCGGCGGCAATGTTGCGGGCTTTTTGCTCCGTTTCGTTCAGAACCCGCGCACGGCTGGCTTTGTCTATTCCCCGAATGTCAAGCCCAAGCATTGTTTCGCCGGGGACAACGTTAAAAACATTCGGCGTGTTCCGCACAATTCCCGTTGTCGCAACGCTCGAGTTGGCAAGCTCCGCCCTGCCAAACGCTTCAAGGGCAACGATCAGTTCCGCCGCGCCCACCAGCGAGTCCTTCCGCAGATCCATCGGCGTCGCGCCTGAGTGATCCTGATTTCCGGTGAATTTCACCCACATACGCACCGGCGCGGCTATGCTGTTGACAATGCCCAGTGGCAGCCCTTTCGCCTCCAGCACACGCCCCTGCTCGATGTGAAGTTCAAGGTACTGCTTGATGTTTTTGATTTTCGCGGGATTTGTCTTGTAACCGCGCTGTGTTATAATTTCGTACAGGGAAACACCGTCTGCGTTGGCGGCTTTTTTCAGCGCCGCTTCGTCAATGTTTCCGGTTACAAGTTTGCTGCCGACACAGGCAATGCCAAACACGCTGGATTCTTCCATGCGGAATATCCCCGTTTTTACCGGAATATTCAGGTTCTGCTCGCCGATTTTTTTGAGAGTAAGCAGCCCTGCCAGCACACCTGCAACGCCGTCAAATGTACCGCCCTGCACAACGGAATCCACGTGCGAGCCTATCAGCGTGTAGTTGTCTTCACCTGAACCATTGTAGATAAACACATTGCCCACTTCGTCAGCGTAGTGCTTCAGTCCGTATTCAGCGGCAATACCCACCACCGCCGCGATCATTGCATCTTCTTTGTCGGTGTAGCCCAAGCGCGATGCGCTACCGTCTTCGTTTATACCTATTTTATTGAGTATCGCAAACCATTTTTCGAGAAGAACTGCATCAGTCATTTGTGTCTCCTTTAACAACAGGGCTGTTCTAAAACTTACGTTCCAGAACAGCCCTGTCAATCTTACTTCTTTGCCGTCTTTGCTTTCTTTACGGCAGGTTTCTTTCCTTCGGCTGCTTTTTTCTTAGCCACAGGTTTCTTTTCTGCCACCGCCTTTTTCACAGCGGGTTTTTTTGCCGCCGCAGGTTTTTTCTCAGCCGCCACCTTTTTCGCGGCAGGTTTTTTCACGGCGGGCTTTTTTGCCGCAGGTTTTTCATCTTGGCTTTTCAGCACCGCTTGTGCACCGGCAAGGCGGGCGAGCGGAACGCGGAAGGGCGAGCAGGACACGTAGGAAAGCCCCGCACTGTAGAAGAATGCGATAGATGCAGGATCGCCGCCGTGCTCGCCGCAAACGCCCACTGAAAGGTTCGGCTTTACGCCTCGTCCCAACCCTGCGGCAGTTTTAACAAGGGAGCCAACCGCTTCTTCATCGATAGACATAAACGGATCGACTTCCATCACTTTTTGTTCTATATACGAGGGCAGGAAAGACCCCACATCATCCCGGCTAAAGCCAAGCGTCATCTGCGTAAGATCGTTCGTGCCAAAGCTAAAGAAATCCGCGTGCTGAACGATGCTGTCGGCGCGTATTGCCGCGCGGGGAACTTCGATCATTGTACCGATGAGCATCGGCACTTTCACGCCCGCTGCGGTAAACACCCGTTTCAAGACCGCCTCGGCGTTGCCCCGCAACATTTCCAGTTCCTTCGCCGTAATAACGAGGGGAATCATAATCTCGGGTTTCACGGGGATTTTCTGCTTGACGCACTCAACGGCGGCAAGCGCAATCGCCTCAACCTGCATATCGTATATTTCCGGGTACGTTACCGCAAGGCGGCAGCCACGATGCCCCAACATCGGGTTGGCTTCGTGAAGTCGTGCAATTTTGGATTTCAGTGCGGCAGCAGGAATCTTAAGCTGCTGTGCCAGCTCCGCAATTTCCTCATTAGTGTGGGGGACAAACTCGTGCAGAGGCGGATCCAAAAGCCTAATTACAACCGGCCGTCCTTCCATCGCCTTAAAGATACCGAAGAAATCTTTCTGCTGGAGCGGGAGGATTTTCTTCAGCGCCGCCTTGCGCTCCGCAACCGTGTCGGACACAATCATCGCCCGGAAATGCGTGAGCTTTTCCTTGCCAAAAAACATATGCTCGGTGCGGCACAGCCCAATTCCCTGAGCGCCAAACTCAAACGCGCGTTTGGCATCTTCCGGCAGATCCGCGTTTGTCCACACTTCAAAGCCCTTGATGTTCCCGCGCTTGGAAGACGCGCGCACTGCATCGCACCAGCCGAGGAACGTTTCCATGTCTTGAGGGATTTTTTCCGGTGTAAACAAAGGAAGCTGTCCGTCAAAAACTTCCCCCGTCGAACCATCGATAGTAATCCAGTCTCCTTCCTTAAACGCCTTTGCGCCGATGGTCATCGACTTCTCATTGATGAGAATAGCCTTCGCGCCGACAATACACGGCGTTCCCATGCCGCGGGCAACAACCGCCGCGTGGCTGGTTTTCCCGCCAGTCGACGTGAGAATACCCTGCGAAACGTGCATCCCGCCAATATCCTCCGGGCTTGTTTCGCTCCGCACCAAAAGCACCTTCTCGCCTTTCGCGTGCCACACTTCCGCATCTGCGGCGGAGAAAACAATTTTCCCGCACGCCGCTCCCGGCGAAGCGTCAAGCCCTTTCGTAAGTGCCTTCGCCGCCTTCCGTGCTTTAGCTTCAATCATCGGATGCAGAAGCTGATCGAGGTGATTGGGCGTTACCCTGAGCATTGCCATTTCTTTCGTGATAAGTTTTTCTGCCACCATATCAACCGCGCACTTTACCGCAGACGCTCCAGTCCGCATACCGTTGCGCGTTTGGAGTATAAACAGTTTCCCCTGCTGAACGGTGAACTCAATATCCTGCATATCGCGGAAATGTTTTTCCAGCTTGTTTTTAATAGTAACCAGTTGGCCGTAAACAACTTTATTTTTCTCCGCCAGCGTGGAAATCTTTTCCGGCGTGCGAATACCAGCGACAACATCTTCGCCCTGCGCGTTCATGAGGAACTCGCCGTAAAACTCCTTATCGCCCGTCGAAGGATCGCGCGTGAAACAAACACCTGTTCCCGAATCGTCCCCGAAGTTACCAAAGACCATCGCCTGCACATTTACCGCCGTGCCTTTAATGTTTTTAATGCCGTTAATCCGCCGGTATGTGATGGCTTTGTCGCACTCCCACGAACCAAACACCGCGTTGATAGCTCCCCAGAGCTGGTCGAGGGGATTTTGCGGGAAATCTTTTTTCGTGTAACTCTTGTAGATTTTTTTATATTCGCCGACAAGGGTTTCAAGATCGGCAGCGCTGAGCGCAGTGTCCAATTCAACCTTGCGCGATTTTTTCAGCGCAGCAAGCGCGTGTTCAAATTTATCGTGGGGAACTTCCATAACTACGTTCCCATACATTTGGATAAAACGGCGGAAAGAATCCCACGCAAAACGCGGATTGTTCGATTTCGCAGCCAAGCCCTTGACCGACTTGTCATTCATTCCAAGATTAAGAATTGTATCCATCATTCCGGGCATGGAAATTGGCGCGCCTGAGCGAACGGAAACCAGCAGGGGATCAGCGGCATCTCCCAACTTCTTGCCGAATGTCTTTTCAAGTTTTTGCAAAGCCGACAAAACTTCCTTATCAAGCCCCGCCGGATATTTCCGGTTGTTCTGATAAAATGCCGCACATACATCGGTCGAAATAGTAAATCCCGGCGGAACCGGAATCCCCAAGTTCGTCATTTCTGCAAGGTTGGCTCCCTTTCCACCAAGCAACTCCCGCATCTCGGCATCGCCTTCGGCTTTACCGTTCCCAAAAAAATAAACGCTCTTCTTTCCAGCCATTCAATAACCTCCAAGTGTTAAATACATAACGTATATATACGTTTATAATATATGGAAAAATTGAAATGGTCAACGCTACGCGTTGGCTCTTTTAAGGAAATAATTAATTGCTCGCTAGCGCGAGCGACGGGGCAACGCTACGCGTTGGCTCTTTTATGGAAATAATTAATTGCTCGCTAACGCGAGCGACGGGGCAACGCTACGCGTTGGCTCTTTTATGGAAATGATTAATTGCTCGCTCGCGCGAGCGACGGGGCAACGTGTATAATGTTTGGCTTGGAGTTTTATGTTATAAAATAACTTTTTCGATTTTTATAAATGTACTGATACTTATACTACAAGCAGATTCTAACGCTCGCGGTAGATAATTCGCCCTCTCGACAAATCGTAGGGAGACAGCGCAATACGCACGCGGTCGCCGGGAACAATGCGAATGTAATGTTTACGCATTTTTCCGGAAAGATGTGCAAGTATCATGTGTCCTTGCTGTTTGTCCAGTTCCACTCTGAACATCGTGTTTGGCAGAGCGTCACGAACGACGCCTTCAACTTCAATTGCTTCTTCTTTAGCCACAATTTCTCCTCTTGACACTTTAGTATAGCATTTTTCACCATCAGAGTAAAGTAGCCGCAGCCTCACTTTGGCACTTCTCATTACACGTTGGTAACTTTTGTTTTTCTTTTATATTTCCTTGACTATTTTTTCATTTATACTAGAATTTTATTTGAAAGGGTGAAACATCTCTTTCATAAGTTAAAAACAGTACAGGGTAGAGGTTAGTATGCTTCCACGTCTTATGGCTTTTATAAAGCCGCGCAAGTCTGTTGCTTTGCTTTTTGTTTGTTTGCTTATTCAGGTTACGCTTCACGCTCAAACGCGCTATGACTTCCCTCGCGGAAATTATTGGGCGCTGGATGCCGGAATCGGGATAAGCAATTTCCTTGTTGAGGGAACTCCCTTGCCAACGATCATCATCGACCCAAAGCTTTGGCTTTCTCCACGCCTCACCGTTGGCAGCAGGGCGGGATTTACCTACGCCGTCGAGCCTGACGAGCACAACATTCTTACCTTTGAAGGGCAAGTGTATTTGCGCTGGAATTTTTTGACTTTTGGCAAAACCGAAAATCCGGCAAATATTTTTGCACAAGGCGGGCTTGGTTTGGTTTCCGCCTATCGAGGGTGGGACAGCGTGTTTGACGAAGTTACCAGAACGCGCGGCTCGCTGCTGTTTGATGCGGCGCTGGGAATAACCGTGCCAATCTCCGAGCGCTGGCACTTCGAGCCGTCTGTTCGCGGCGGCTATCCGCACATCTGGGGCGTTTCTCTCACTGCCGGATACAAGTTCCCGCTGCCAAAATCATTCACGCGCGAAACAACCATTCAAGTGATCCAGGGCGTTCCGCCAAGTGAAATTATACGGCACGTTTTAATCTCCGCCGTCGAGTTTGTTTTGTTTGGGCCTGATATTGGCAGTTACAATGTTGGCATTGATCCGGATGCGCGCCAGCTCAACGAGCTTGTCTTGAATTACGCGGCGCGAACGTTGAGAGAAAATCCCAACTTCCGCGTCAGAATTGAAGGACACGCAAACCCATATACAATTAGCGCAAGCGAAGCTGACGAACTGATGACGCTCAGCGCGATGCGTTCAAACGTCGTTGCCGAACAACTCAGGTTACGGGGCGTGCCGGAAGATCAGATCGTTATTGTTTCTTTCGGAGGCACGAGAACTGCAACCAGCGAATGGGATGTGAGAAACAGAAACCGCCGTGTTGAGCTAATTATTCTGCAAGTTGCAGCAAGCGGCAGCAGCGCGAATTAATTGAGGTGCACAATGAAAAAAACAATTATTTTGATAGCTGTTGTTTTGTTTAGTACGTTTGCTGTTTTTATATCGTGCGAAAATACCATCATGGAAACATGGTGGGTGGATCGTGATGATTCCCAAAGCAATTCTCCGGACAAGGAGTTTATTTTTCAAAACATATCGGTCATTACTATTGAATATGTTTTGTTTGCCGGAAACCAACCGGAATTTAATAACCCTCAAGCTATTGATGGTGCCAGTAATCTTTCAACTGCTCAGATGGAGTCCAATCAAAGAGTGCTAGATATGGCAGCGACAATGCTCAGAGAGAAGCCTGAGTATTTAGTTTTGTTGCACGGTCATGCTAATCCGGTTGACGGAAGCCCTGGGGAACTAGACGAATTAAAACAAATAAGTACAGATCGTGCAATCAGCACGTCTGTTGCTCTGAGAACAACATTTATAGGTAACGGGGCTTTCTCTGCAGATGATATAAACAGTCGGATGCGCGCAACTGGTTACGGCGGTGGTTTAACTAAAGGGGACAGTTTGCATGCTGATGTTAACCGCAGGGTCGAAGTAATAATCTTTACCATAACTGTTGATGAAAATTAAACTCAAGGAGAAGCACATGAAAAAGTTTATTTATTTTGTTATTGCTATTTCGATAACGCTGGTTTTTTCTTCCTGCGCAAGTTCCGCGTCATCAACACGGCCTTCCGGCAGAATTGTAATTTACACATCGATGTACCCGGATGTAATTACATCTTTGAACAGGGCGCTGCAACGGCAGTTCCCAAATATAACCATTGATTTTGTGTACGGCGGAACCGGGCAAATACAGGCGCGAGTTGCGTCTGAAATTGCGCGAGGAAAACTTGGCGCTGACATTCTCATGGTTGCCGAACCTGCGTATTCCGTTGAACTCAAAGAGCTTGGGCTGCTTCATTCGTTTATTTCTTCTCAGGCCGCCAGTCTCGCGTTCGATTACGATCAGGATGGCGCGTGGTATCCAGTGCGTGTTTCCAACATGGTTTTGGCGTTTAACCCGCAGCGCTACAACAGAGACGCCGTGCCGGTTTCGTTTTACGATTTTGCCAACGAGCGACGGTACAGAGGCGCTGTTGCAATGAGCAATCCGCTCACATCGGGAACAACGAAAGCCGCCATCACTGCGTTGCGCGACAAATACGGCTACGAGTTTTTTAACGCACTTGGATCGCAAAACATCGCGATTGAATCGAGCGCGGTAGCTCTGCCCAAGCTTGAAAACGGCGAGTGGCGGGCGGTTATGGTTCTGGAAGAATCGGTGCTGCGAAGACGGCAGGAAGCAATGTCCGCGCTGGAAATTATCTATCCGTCAGACGGAACGATTATGATCCCGTCTACGATAATGATCGTTGATGGTAAATGGAGCGCGAATAACAACACGAAAGCTGCCGAGCACATTGCTAACTGGCTCTTGAGTGTCGAAGGGCAGCACGTAATTGTAGATGGCTGGATGCACTCTGTCCGGAAAGATTTCACCAGAAGTCCGTTCGGTTCAATTCCGCTCGCTGAAATTAAAGCCAACAGCATGCCGTTCAACTGGGAAAACAGTGTGCGCGGACGGCAGGAAATTCTGTTTATGTTTGAGGATATGGTAACCAGCAGAAGGTAGTGCCTATTTTTGTACGCGGCAGCTTTCCAGTTCGCGCAGGCGGCTTGCTTCAACCTTGACGCGCAGGTTTTTTTCCTGAGTGGGAATGACCAGCCCACGTGCGCCGCCCTTCACGCGGCGCAGGTATTTAACCTGCGTGTAAAAAAGATCGCCTGCCGTGTTATTTCTTCCCTTTGAATAAAAGAGCGCGAGGTTTCCCGCGTCGAGAAGTATTTCAAGCGGCACACTTTTTCCCGCCCGCTGTTTAATAAACACATACGAACCTGCGTAATCGCGCGCGTGCAGCCACAGGTCGTTGCCTTTAACGTGCTTTCGTAACAGCGTGTCGTTTTCCGCCGCGTCCCGCCCCACGATAATGAGCCACTCGTTACGGCGAAAGCTAAGTCCGGGACGCTTTGCATCTTCCCGCCGCGCCGCGGGATTGCCGCTGGTTATAACGCTGCTTACCGAATCACCGCCCGCATTGACACTCGCCTTCAGCCGCTTGTGCAGAACAAGCGGATTGGTTTCCTGCAAGAGCGAGTGCAGCGCTTCGCCAAGGCGGGCAAGTTCCCGCTCCCCTTCTTCTATCCGCGCCTGTATCTCGGCAAGCCCGCTTTTAGCTTTTCGGTACTGCTCGTAGTAATCCTCCGCGCAGACCGCCGCGCTCTTGTTCGGATCAAGCTTAATCCGCACGAGGCTGCCGCCATTTGCGCCGCTTGCCTCGAAAAAATTCTCCGCTTCAAGCCACTGCGCTTTCGGTTCGATGAGCGCCATGTTCGCAAGGATAATATCGCCGTATTCGCGGAGCTTGTCGGCGCGGGAAAACTCTTCCTCTTTTTCTTTCAGCCGTTCAAGCGAGGCGCGTATGCGGTCGATACTCCCCTCGAACTTACTCCGCGCCTGTTCGCGCAGCGCATCAAGCGAAAGCGCGCCGACTTCGCTGCGGTACAGCGCATCAATCTTCCGGTTAAACGAAGCATCGGCGGGAACAGCCGCCAGCAGATCCTCGCTGAACTGGCGGATGAAGTATTCTTTTTCCGGCTTGCCAGCAACGCCCGTCTTTGCCGCCGCAGCCTGAGCCGCCACTTCCGGCGCGAAAACACCGCCAGAAACTTCCCCCTTCTTTGGAAGCCGCCGCATCGCGTCCAGAACGTTTCCTTCCATAGAAGTAACAATCACGTTGGCGGCGTTTGACCAAAGCCGCAAATATATGCGGTAACGCTGGTGTTCGATTTCGCCCGCGACGCTTGCGACACTTGCGCCGCATTCGTTGTTTTTCGCGGCGGTATCTGTTTCACTGTCGATGTGAAAATCACGGCGCACCGTAATGCGAACAATTCTATCCCTGCCAAGCTGAACCGCTTCCTCGATCCTCCCGTTGACAATCCGCGAATTGAGAAACTCGGCAAAGCGCAGAGGCTTGTCGCTCCTGGGCAGGGAATCAAACGTCTCGTGCACACGGCACGCCGCAGGGCTAAGCGACACGAGCAACGTTTTCGCCCCGCCTAAACCGTACAGCTTCAGGGTAAGCACGTCAAATGCGCTCTGTACCGCCTTCTGTATCTGCATTCCCGGCAACTGCAATTCCTCCAGCACCAGGTTAATCTCTTTCCAGTTTAAGGACATAGCGCGGCTTCTAACTGCGGAAGAATAAAATCCCAGACAGCCCACAGTATCGGCTCATAGTCGTATCTGTTTGCGTTAATTGTTACCACCGCGTCAAGCGCGGGAAACACAACGACGAGCTGCCCGTCTCTGCCATCGCAGCGAAACGCCCCGTGCCGGCACGTCCAAAACTGATAGCCGTACCCCAAATCCCAGTCCGGCTTGCTGGAGATTTCCCGCGTAGGAACATGGGTGCGCGTAGCTCCGTCTAGCCACCCGGCGGGAACAAGTTGGCGGCCTTCCCAGTTTCCCCGCTGCAACAGGAAACGCCCGAAAAGCGCCATCTGCGAAGTCGTCAGAAAAAGACCGGACGCGCCAATGTTGTAGCCGTCCTTGCTCATAAGCCATTCGGGATCGGGAATTCCCAGCGGGCGGAAAAGCCTGTCTAAAAGATAATCGCGCACAGTAAGCCCCGTTACCGTCGTCAGCACGACGGACAGCAGAAACGTGCATGTGTTGTCGTAGAAAAAACGTGTTCCCGGGTCTTTGTCGAGTTTGTACGCCAGCGCCTCATCGAGACTCTGCGGGCGGGTAAAAGCGCCGTGCCCCATCGTCATCGTCAGAAGATGTTGAACCGTCAGCGAATCCCAGCGCGGCTCATTCTGCGGGCGTTTAAAAATCTCCGTTATGCGGCTTGAAAGCTGGAGCTTGCCTTCGCTTATTGCCATTCCCACCGCAACGGAAACAAAACTCTTGCTCACCGAGTAAATTATTCTCGGCTCCTCCGCCGTCCAACGATGCCGGGCAACATCCGCGCCCCGCTGGTAAACAATCACACCTTCAAGCTTAAAGTCGTTCTGCTCCGCCGCCTGTACAAAAGGTTCGATATTCATAAAAACTCCGATGATATTGTAATAATCCGCGCGCCGGAACTAATCCGCGCCGGGCTTTGACTTGCCACCGCCGCGTTTGCCCGCACCTAAAAGCCCGCTGTCTTTTTTCCGCTGCCCGCGCAACACCAGAAAAATGATAAGCCCCAAAATGAACAGAAAAACCAGAAGGAAAATAAGAAGCTCTGTGCTAAGCCTCTTTTCAGGCTCCGGCTCAACCGGCTCCTGAAAACCCGGAACGGGAATCTGCACAGCAACCTCCCCGGGACCAACAATCAAAACAATGCCGCAGACCACAAGCGCCAGCGCAATAAGAGCCAGTGCCGCAAATGCCGCCCGCTTTAACAACCGCGAAGATTTCCGGGAAAAGGCAAAATAAATTATCACCCCTAAAAGCCCGGCAGAAAGAATTACCAGTACAAACAGCATACCCTAAGTATACCACACCCGCGCCACATACGGAACATGGGAAAAGTTACGGAACACAGAGATAAATCAGCTTACTCGACAAACTCAAGTATTCAGGGTACTATTGAACACTATGCAATTTCCTTCGTGGCTTACGCCTGAAATAATTCCCGGCCTCCCTATCAGGTGGTACGGGCTTATGTATATCGTGGCTTTTACTGTAACGTACTTTGTTTTCCGCCGCCAAATAAAAGAGCGGAACTTTCCGATAAATGACGATGATCTCTCCGGGCTTTTCCTGTGGGCGATTGTTTGCCTCATTGCAGGCGCGCGGATTTTTTACGCGCTCGTGTACGACATCGACGGCGAATTCCGCCGCGCCCCGTGGCTGATTTTCTGGCCGTTCAGAAACGGCACGTTTGTCGGCTTGCAGGGGATGAGCTACCACGGCGGGGTTATCGGCGCATTTTTGGCGACCGTGATCTATTCAAAAGCTAAAAAGTTCAATTTCCGTGAAATCGGGGATATGTTTGCCGCCAGTATTCCGCTTGGCTTTACCTTTGGGCGGCTGGGTAATTTCATCAACGGCGAGCTGTACGGCCGCATCACCGCAAGCCCGCTGGGAATTATTTTCCCCCACGGCGGTATCGCTCCGTGGCATCCCGATTTTGACCGCATTCGTGCCGCCGCCGCGCACATGGGAATAGCGAGCGTCGCCGGACCCGCCGGGATTCTCAACTTCCCCCGCCACCCTTCCCAGCTGTACCAGATGTTTTTTGAAGGCATTTTTCTCTGGGCGGTTATTTGGATGTGCCGCAACCGCAAGCCCTTCAAAGGCTTCCTGATAAGTATGTACTTTATCGGCTACGGCCTTATCCGCTTCATTATCGAATATTTTCGCCAGCCGGATGAAAACATTGGCTACCGCCTCCAGTTCGTTGCGTCTGAGCTTCCGCTCGCCATCGCCCACCCGCTTCTGGCGTTTTCCACCGGGCAAGTGCTGTGCTTTCTGATGATCGTTGCGGGCGTTGCGTGGGCACTCTTTGCCAGCCGCCTGGGCAACCGCGAGCCAGTGCTTGACTACGCGGCCGCCGGAGCGCATCTTACTGCCGGAGCGGGCGGGCAAGATTCACATCGCCGGAAAGAAGCTAGCGAATCTGCAAAATTAGAGCGCAACCGCCGTAGAAAATTGCGGAACAAGCTGAAGTAAAAGGTATCACAAGCTCGATGTCCCGATGTTTCTAAAAGAGCTGTTACAGGAAGTTTCGCAATTTACGGTGAAGTAACGCGGTCGGCAAAGCGCCGGGGGCTTGCTACCGTATAAGCCCGGCTTCAAAGAGAAAACTTCTTGCCACGTCTCTGGGATCCTCTTGCTCGACATCGACGCGGTAATTGAGCTGGCGCATACTGTCGTCATTGAGAGTTCCCGCGAGCAGGTTCAGCGTTTGCACAAGCTCAGGATGCTTTTCGGCAACATCGCGGCGGATTATTGGAACAGCGTGGTAAAAGGGAAACGCGCCCAAATCATCTTCAAGAACAACGAGGTTGTAGCGCAGCAAAAGCCCGTCGGTGGAGTACGCATCTATCACCTGAACATTGTCGTTTGCCAGCGCGATGTGGCGGAGGTTGCCGGAAAGAGCAACGCTGTCCTTAAAACGTATCCCGTACACAGCCTGCAACCCTAAAAGCCCATCGTGCCGCAACGTGAATTCCCCCGTCGAGCCCAGCGTTAGATTCGGAGAAACCTTTGCAAGGTCGGAAATGGTTTTTATGCCAAAGCTCTCGGCAGTGTCCTGCCTGATCGATAGCGTGTTTGAATTGTTGAACCCAATTTCATCCAGCACGAGAATGTCGTGCCTATCCTGCATCTCGGTTCTCGTTACAGCAAGCACCTCATCGGCAGACTTCTTTTCAGTGTAGCCGAAGTAGTTAATAAAAATCGTGCCTGAGTATTCGACGTACAGATGCACATCGCCTGTTTTGATGGCGGCAAAGATAAGGTTCGAGCTGAGGCTGGGAACAAACTTTGTTGTAAGACTGGTGGTTTCATCGATGAGGATTTGCAGCATATTCCCGATGATAAGCTGCTCGGTAAAGTCCTTCGAGCCGATAATAATGACGTTCTCTTTATTCGAACATCCGATAAAAAAAACAGCCAACAGAATGGCTGCAAAAATCTTTCTCATGGTCACTTCCTGCTTCACGATACCACAGAGTTCTGCGGTTATACAAGTACAATTGATGACAATAAAACAACACTATTAAAAAACAAGCCCGCAATGAGGATTGCTGGCTTGTTGCTAGCGCTACCACAGTACGGTTACGCTACTCGTTGGGCGAGTATTACGGCTCAACACCAGGATCAGGGATACCAGTACCGCCGCCACTACTTCTGCCTCTCCATACCCATTGCAAGTGGCTGGGGTTACCCATTGAAAGGGTCATATTATTAGCTTCACGTTGTACATAAACGGCGTTCCAGCCTGCTTTCAGGCTCAGGTTGATATTCTTGGTTGTAGTATTCATCTCAGGAGTTGTCTTACCAGTACCTGTAATGGTAACATCGCGGTCAACATAGAAATATACGACCTCCTCTCGTTCTCGCTTAGTCTGATCAGATGGTCTTTTTTCCCTTAGAAGCGTACCGTTCTTCCCGTCTGCACCCATTGCAAAGTCCAGTTCGGCAATCTTAACAGTAGATGGGGAAAACTTAAAATTGGCATACAATTGAAGCAGGACAGAAAGTATTTCTTGTTTATTAGGAGCAGGTATTTCCTCAGGTTTTGGTTCTCCAATAGTAAAATTAAATTGACCATTTTCAACTTTCCCTGTACCAACGGTAAAAAAGTGCCACGTGTTATTATCTTCCTTACAACCAGCTTTTAATTCTGAACTTCCGGTAAAATCAACGAGGGTTTCACCATTCTCCAGTGAGAAGTCTATTGTCTTTACCTGCCCGCTCAGTGTAAGGGTCTTTCCAAGAGATACCCCGCCGCTACCTCCTCCTCCGCCGCCCCCACAACCTCCGCCAGAATCACTGCTACACGCCGAAAACCAG
>WQZT01000003.1 GCA_009780595.1 Treponema sp.
AGCAAAGACAAGAATTCAAAATCAGAAAACAATTTAAAACAAAATTCACATTTGGAAGGAAATTCTCAATCGGGATATAACTCACAGGGGAGCCAGCAAACAGCCGGTTTGGCAACTGTTAGCGATGCCCGCTCTCTGCCAAACAACAGCCGCGTTACGTTGCAGGGTTACATTGTTAAGAGAGTCAAAGAGGAATATTTTATTTTCCGAGATGATACCGGGGATATTACAGTCGAAATCGAAAGTAAAGCTTGGCGTTCGGCATCTCTGAACTGGCGCGATGTGGGTCCGAACGATCTGGTAACAATCTCAGGTAAGCTGGAGCGGGAAAAGAACAAGGTTACGATGGAAGTCAAGATGATATGCAGAGCGACTTCCAGCAACGAAACCGACAAACCGAGCGAGCCGAATGAGCCTAACGAACCAAATAAACCTGTGGAAGGTTGGATCATCATGTTTGATCTTAACGGCGGAGAGCCTGCTCCTGGAGTAGACTACTCAACCCAAATAGTGCCGTACGGCGAAAAAATGACAATGCCAAACGCGCCAATTAAAGAGGGGTTTGTTTTCCATGCTTGGGAAGAAATAACAGAAAACTTTACACTTGAAGAGGGTTTTTCCATCGAAGCATGGAGAAACAAAGAATTCAGAGCAAACTGGTATCCCATATATACAGTCAGGTTTTTTGATGCTGACGAAAAAGAGATAGACAGCTTTACTGTAATAGACGAGAAAGGAGCATTTGTCGAACACCCCGAACTTACACTGCCTAATCTTGACAAATTTAGAGGTTGGAGAGTAGGTAAAGAAAACGGTCCGTCAATTTCCATTACAGGTTGGCCTGTGAAGATAACTTCGCATACGGATTTCTATCCGAATTATGCAGAATAGACTCTTCACTGGGGATTGACACACAAACGTGGATTATAGTATCTTTAATGCCGGAGATTAACAGCCCTACGGGGCGGGGAGAGAATTATGGGACAGGCGAGTAAAAACTCACGTACTGCCAGTGCGACGCAGAAGTTTTTCTGCACGTGCGGCGGGGAAATTAAAATGAAAACTGTTTTTGAGGATGGCAAGGTGAAAAATCAGGCCGAATGCAACAAGTGTAAGCGTCTGGAACGGCGTCCGTCAGACTTTAAATAAACAGATTATTCAGAAAGCAACGCGGATGAAAGCGGGCTTCTGTTTGCGCTGAACTGGCGCATAATTCAATTGGGGGTTCTTTTGGCTAAGAAGAAAGATTCCGCTGAAAAGCGGCACAGGCAGAGCGAAGAGCGCAGGCTCAGAAACAAATCGGTAAAATCAGCGGTAAGGACCAGCGTGAAGAAGTTTGTCGTTCTGGCACAGAAAACAGGGCGCGCTTCGGCTAATCCGGCAGAGGATGTCGCGGAAACAGAAACAGCTCTGAGGAATATGATAAAGAAGCTGGATACTGCGGCGCAGAAGGGAATTATCAAGAAAAATACCGCAGCCCGGAAAAAATCAAGGATGCAGAAGCTTTTTAATTCCTTACGGTCAGCACAATAACAGTTGCGGGTCAGAGCGGCGTTGCAAGGGAGATACGACCGTGGGGAATAGTACAAAAGCAGATATTGTAGACGCTATCTTCGACAAAGTCGATATGCGCGAAAGCGCTGTTCCCGGTGTCCGCCGCAGTTTACTCCGCAAGGAAGTAAAGGCGGTGGTTGATTTATTTCTGGAAGAGTTAAAATCCGCCATTGTTACCCACAGGTCAATTGAACTGCGAGGTTTTGGCACATTTGAAGTCAAACGGCGAAAAGGGCGGGAAAACGCGCGAAATCCAAAAACAGGCGAGATTATTTCGGCAGAACCGCATGGAACTGTCATTTTCAGACCTGGGCAGGATTTGAAGCGTGATGTATGGCCCTTATAAAACCACGGCACGGGCGGTTTTTTATCGGGTTTTCATTGAGCGATTCGCCGAGAACGTTGCTTAGAACTTCTTTCGTCAATCTGGGAGCGATTCTTGCGGCGGCGGTTCTTTTTGCGGCATCCTTTCCGAGTATTCCGTTTCCAAACGGACTTCCTTTTATAGCGTGGGTTGCGTTTGTTCCGGTGTTTTGGGTAGTGCGCCGCGCCGGAGCGCTTGCGTGCCTTGTGTTGGGTGCGTTGTACGGCTACATCGCATACGGTCTTTTCAATTACTGGCTCAGTATATTTCACCCGTTGGCGGGTGTTGTCGCAGGTTCTCTCTATTCAGTTTACATGGGGTTGCTCTTTGTTCTGCTGCATGTAGCGGCGCGGGTTTTTCCCCGGCGTGGCTATATCGTGCAGTTCCTTCTGTGGATGGCGTACGAGTATATCAGAACCTTGGGGTTTTTTGGCTATTCCTACGGCATTTCCGGTTATTCGCAGTGGCAGATACTTCCGCTCATCCAGATTGCGTCATTAACGGGCGTGTGGGGTGTTTCCGCGCTGGTTGTGTTTCCCTCTGCGTGGCTTGCTGGAGCATTCAGCCAGCCGCGCACGGTGGTGGGCGCGATAGCGGGCGCCTCAGCGTGGGCAAAGCGGGAGCGCGCCCCTGCGGCAGTGTGGGCGGTGCTGCTTGCCGCCGCCGTAGTGTTTGGGCTCGTTTCCCCGGCGGATTATTCCGGCGCACGGCAGATTAAGTTCGCGCTTGTCCAGCACAATACCGATCCTTGGCTGCCCGCCCGCGCTCCCACCGCCGCGCAAGCCCTTGCACTGTACCGCGAGGATTTTGAGGTTTTGACGCGCCTTTCCAGTGAGGCACTTGCATCTCACCCCGACACCGACTTTGTCGTCTGGTCGGAAACCGCGTTTGTACCGCGCATTCACTGGCATCAAACGTACCGCGAAGAGCGCGGCTCGTGGTATCTCGTGCGGGATTTGCTGGATTACCTTGCGGCGCAGGACGTTCCCTTCATCATCGGCAACCACGATGCCCGCAGAGATGCGGCGCTCAACCCACGCGGCGATCACCGCGTTGATTTTAACGCTGTTCTTCTTTTCCAGCGGGATCAGATTGCCGAAATTTACCGCAAAATACACCTTGTTCCTTTTACTGAACATTTCCCGTTTCAAGACCGCTTTCCCCACATATACCGCGCCTTACGCGAAAAGGATACGCATTTCTGGGATCGCGGAACAGAACTCACCGTGTTTGAATCGGGCGGGCTGCGGTTTTCCACGCCAATCTGCTTCGAGGACACCTTCGGTTACCTTAACCGCGCGTTTGCCCGCGCTGGCGCAGAGGTGCTGGTGAACCTTTCCAACGATGCGTGGTCGAACAGCCTTTCGGCGCAGATGCAGCACCTTACGATGGCGGTTTTCCGCTCGGTGGAGACGCGCCGCGCGATGGTGCGCTCAACAGCATCGGGGATGACCTGCGCCATTGACCCAAACGGAAGAATAATCGCCATGGCAGAGCCGTTCGCCCAAGCTTGGCTTGCCGCCGAAGTTCCAGCGATGACAAACATCACGTTTTACACGCGCTTTGGAGACTGGCTCGGCGTTCTTTTCACTGCCGTTGCTGCCGCACTGTTGATTTTTGGCACTGTTTTCCATATACTGGGTAAATCCGCTGATGGAGGATTTACTGGGAAGTTTTGGCGAGGCAAAACTTCAGGCGGGGCGTTACGGGCTAATTTGCCAAAGTCGAATGAGCCCGCAGCGCCCCGCTAGGGGGGTAGCGGAAGCCACCGCAGGAGCGTAGCGACGAGGAGGCTGGAGCGAGGGGGGCGTTCCCCCCTTCATTATGGATTGATTGTAGCGGAGTGCTGATTGGTTACGGTAAAAAAGGCGGAGTGGTTCTGTATGAATAGTCAAACGAAGATATTAATAGTAGACAATGAAACTGTTCATCGTGATTTTTTTGATCTTATGTTCTCCAAATTGGGTTTTATCGTTGAAAAAGCACGTGATGGAATAGAAGGGCTTGAGAAAACAAAGCGGTTTCTCCCTGATATTATCCTTTTGGATAATATTATGCCCCGCATGTCCGGCTGGGAACTGACAAAAATCCTGAAAAATGATCCGAAATATAAAGATATTCTTATTATTATGTTTTCCGCGCTCGATGATGTGAAGGATAAGGTTGATGCTTTGGAACTTGGTGTTGACGATTACATCACTAAACCGTTTAATTTTACCGAAGTGTTGGCGCGTATTCGGGCGTTGCTGCGGAACCGCGAGTTGTACGCCCAGATTGTGGCGCGGGAGTTTCGCCTGAATCTTGCCGAAGAGCTGAGTGCCGACATCAGGCGGAATTTGCGGGAATTTGCAAAGACGATTGATGGTCTTGATGCGGCGATTGCCGCGATTAGTTCTGCCGTCCAGATAAAACCGGATGCAAAGGGCAAAAAGAAAGTTTTGAGTGAAGTTGCCGAGAAATCCCAGCAGGTTAGACAGTATATTGGGGAACTTGGCGAGAGAATAGAAAGAACGAGTTCGGAGTGGGAACGCCTGAAGCAAAACGAGATTGGGCTGCCCCTTTTGGAAACGAAAATCCGCGAAAATCCGGCTCAGGAATAGGAAGAACGGGGGAAAACGAATGGCGCAGACGCAACCGTATATGGAAGAAACAAAGAAGAAAGACAGCCGGATGGTTGTTTTCGGAAACAGCACTAGTTTTCATGGTACGCTGCGGTTCAAAGAATCGCTGTGTATACGGGGAAAGTTCAAGGGGACGATACAGGAAGGCGGGGCGCTCATCGTGGACAAAGGCGCGGTGGTTGAGGCGAATCACATTTCGGTTACTTCGCTTGTTGTGTACGGAACGGTGATTGGGGCGGTTAACGCTGTGGACAAAATCGACCTGTTTCCCGGCGCGGAAGTGCGGGGAGATCTTCGGGCTGCGCGGTTGCGTATTGCCGACGGGGTGATGTTTGAAGGGCAGTGCAGCATGACGGGAATCAGCAAAGATGTGGAGATTTTTTCCCGCCCTACAGAGGAAATAAAAGTTGAACTTCAGAGATCCGGTGCTTAACGTCATTGCCGAAGAGCTTGTCAAAATGCTTGCCGCCAGTGGTGCAACGATAGCCGCCGCAGAGTCTTGCACGGCAGGGCTTGCCGCCGCCAGTATTGCGGAAATTCCGGGCGCTTCGCATGTGCTGTGGGGTTCTTTTGTTGTTTACACGGTTGACGCAAAGGTCAGCATGCTGGGAATTCCGCTTGATGTAATCGAAACGTACGGTGCGGTGAGCAAGCCTGTTGCAACGGCGATGGCGGAGGCGGCGCTGGAAAAAAGCGGCGCGCTGTGGGCTTTTTCGGTTACCGGATTTGCAGGTCCCGGCGCGGGGATTCACCGCGGCGAGGAAATTCCCGCGGGAACGGTTTGGATTGCTGTTGCTGGAAGGGACGGTGCGAATACGGGGCTTGTTGCGCCCGGCGGTGTGTTCACCGAGGCGCGGGCTTTTGCCTTTCCCGGCAGCCGCAACGAAGTTCGCCGTGCCGCCGCCGCTGCCGCCCTGCGGGAAGTTTTGCAGCGGGCAAGTGCGCAGGAAGGCGAGAAGAACTAAGCGGGCTTTTCCCTTCTGTAATCAGAATAAATTTGTATAATTTAACACTCGTATCATCAAAATCTCGGACTGGTCCCAAAATCCGCATACATTATACCTGCTCCTCAAAAGCCTTCCCAAACCTCGGCGAAGACCTGCGCCTCGCGCAGGTCTTCGATCGTAAGACCGTGAATGCACGCAAAATCCAGTTGCGCGAGTAATAAAACTCGTCCACGACCTCGCCACCCTGACAGCGCGCAAGCCCCAGCGAGATAGTGCTGTCCGCCGCGTAATCGGCGGTCTAAAAACCAATCGCCACGAATTCTTCCACGCAAGCATAGTGCACTTTTTCACACGTCGTGAAAAGCCGACCACGCTGCGCTCGGGGGATTGAACCCCGCCCGCCGCTACACGACGCCCCCGCCGCAGCTTGAGCCGGTGCAGGCGTAGCAGTGGTTGGTAACCGCAATTTCCCGCCCGAACAGATCGCCAGTGCCGCAGCTCGCTATGTTGTTCGCGGCGGCGCGGAGGTAGTCGGCCTCAAGCCCCTTTTCGGTACCAGGAAGGAAGGCGCCGTCGGTGATGTTAAGCTTGGCAATAGCGTTGTAACTCATCGCTTTTAGGCACTGTTCCATTATTTAGCGGGACATCGTTTCCGTTCGGTTGGGGTCAGCTTGTACATGACAATGCTTGCAGCTTAGAACCCGTGTTCTGCAAAGAGATAAAAGTGCCGAAACACAAATGAAGCATATACTATGGGATACGGAACTGATTTGAAAGACAGCCAGTGGGCGCTTATCGAACATATTTTCAAGAGCAACAAAGGCGCAAACCTCGCAAAGCATGACAACGCACCTTGGTGAACGCCGTGCTGTACCTTGTCAAGACAGATTGCCAATGGCGCCTGCTCCCCAACGACTTCCCTCTGTATGACACGGCTTGGTTGTTTTATGGGCGGGTGCTTGGAGACGGCGATGGATACCCTCGTCGCCAAAACCAGTAACATTATAATACTAGATAGCTATAGTAAGGAATACCCGTGCTTTTTATTAAGATGAAAAAATGCCATATAAATAAAGTGCTAGCTGGCAAGTGGAGGCACAGAACGATTGACGCGCATGCAAAATGCCTCTATACTGGCGTTATTATGAATGGATTTATTTGCCCACAATGTAAAACCCCCTCGGATGCGAATTTTCCCATGCAGCTTTGGGTCTGCGGGAACTGCGGGTTTCACAGCCGGATTGGCTGGCAGGATCGCTTGAAAATTACGATCGATGAGGGAAGTTTCAGCGAGTTCGATTCAGGGATGGATTCGGTTAACCCCCTTTCCTTTCCGGGATACGAAGAAAAAGTCCGTGAGGCGCAGGCGAACTGCGGCACTCAGGAGGCAATAGTAACAGGCCGCTGCACAATCGGCGGCTTTCCTGCTGTTGTGTGCGTCATGGACAGCCGGTTTATGATGGCGAGTATGGGCAGCGTGGTTGGTGAAAAAATCACCCGCGCTGTTGAGTTTGCCACCGCGAACCATCTGCCAGTGATCATCTTCAGCGCCTCAGGCGGAGCGCGTATGCAGGAGGGGATTCTTTCCCTGATGCAGATGGCAAAAACATCCGGCGCGCTTGCCCGGCACGGACAAGCCGGAGAACTGTACATTTCGGTGCTCACCGACCCAACAACCGGCGGCGTTACGGCTTCGTTTGCGACACTCGGCGATATCATCATCGGCGAACCTGGCGTAACCATTGGGTTTGCTGGAAAACGGGTTATTGAAAGCACCATCGGCGCGGTGCTGCCGGAAGATTTTCAAACCGCCGAGTTCACGTTAAAACACGGCTTTGCCGATATGATTGTCTCGCGGCAGGAATTGCCGTCCACGCTTTCCCGGCTCATCCGTCTACATGGCTACAAACAGGGAGGGACAAATGCCGCTTAACATTATCGAACGCCTTGGTATGCTGAAAACGCTGGGGCGCCCCACGATTTGGGACTACATTCCCCTGTTGTTTACGGATTTTACCGAACTGCACGGCGACCGCTATTTTGGCGATGATCCGGCTATGGTTGGCGGAATCGGGCTTTTCAACGGCGAGCCGGTTACCGTAGTCTCGCAAGTGCGGGCGAAGGACATTCAAGGGCTGACCAAAATCAACTTTTCGATGCCCCACCCGGAAGGCTACCGCAAAGTGCTTCGCTTGATACAGCAGGCAGAGAAATTCCGCCGCCCGGTGATTTGTTTCATCGACACGCCCGGCGCGTTCTGCGGGGTTGGCGCGGAGGAGCGCGGGCAGGGTGAAGCAATCGCCCGCAGCCTGTACGATTTTATGATGCTGAAAACGCCGGTTTTATCCCTCGTGCTTGGCGAAGGCGGCTCAGGCGGTGCGCTGGCGATTGGCGTTTGCGACGAGCTTGCGATGCTGGAAAACGCGCTGTACTCAGTCATATCGCCCAAAGGTTGCGCCTCGATTCTCTGGAAGGACGGATCGCGGGAAAAGGAAGCCGCCGAACTGCTGCGAATTACGTCAGAGGATCTGCGCAGCTTCGGGATTTGCGACCACATCGTTGCAGAACCGGACGGCGGCGCTGCGAACAACGTCGAGTTTACCGCATCGGGCATCTCCGCGTGGATTTCATCCGCGCTGGCGCGCCTGGCAGCAGAAAACTACGATAGCTTGCCGGAAAAACGCTACCAAAAGTTCAGAAAGATGGGCATTGTCAGGGAATAGCGCTTTTCAATGAGCCGCCTTTCGTTCAAAACGTTTTGCATTGAGTTATATGCCGATCGCATGTCCACACCAAGCAATGAAGTATACACGCTGTTTGAAAAAGGCGGTATACTTCAAATGCTTGATGACGATTACGAACTTCTACACGGGCATGGGTTTGAGTATGTAATCAATGATATCAGCCAAATTTTAGAAAGCGGCAGTTTATGATTGTATATCACGGCGGAACTGAAGTTGTTGAAAAGCCCGCAATCAGAATGTGGACAAGCGGGCGGGATTTTGGTGCGGGGTTTTACTGCACGGATATTCGCAGTCAGGCGGAGAGTTGGGCAAAGCGGCAGGCGCGAATCCGAAAGCAGCTCCCTGTTCTTAATGTGTATGAGTTCGATACTGATTCCGCGCGGCGCAATGTAAATTTCAAGATATTCACAGAATATTCCCACGAATGGCTGGAATTGGTGATTAATTGCCGAAAAAACCCTAAGCACATTCATAATTTTGATATAGTATACGGAAAAATTGCCAATGATGACGTTGGCGAAACGGTTCAAGCCATTGCAGATGGACTTATGCCGCTTGACTTCGCACTACAAAAGCTTTCGTTTATGCCGGCAAACAACCAGTATTGTTTTTCGGCGGAAAAGTCACTTGCGTACCTTAGTTTTAGCGCATCGGCGGAACTGGTGTAACTATGCCGCACGGAACAATTCGAGCGGCAACGCTTAAAACGATAATCCCGCTCATTATGGAACGTTTTACTTGTGGGGAAAACGCCGCGCTCAAACTGTTCTATGAATCCCACATCGGTGCGTGTTACTCAGACGATAGCACCGGGCTTTACGGACAAAGCGCGGTGCATATCTTTTCGTTGTTTTGCGAAGAAATGGAAAATAGAACAAGCTGAACGCCGCGCAACTTCAAGCCCGCAAGCCGCAGCAATGCTGCGAATTACGGCGGGATATACGCAGTTTCGGGATTTCTGACTACATCGTTGCAGAAACGGAAGGAGGAGTTGCGAACAACGTCGAGTTTACACCATCAGAGTGTTACAAAAAAACTGCGCAAAGTGCGCGTAAGAAAAGTCCATCGCCGTTTTGCCACACAATGGGCGAATTCCCCTACAGGTTGGCGTGTGTTTCAATCTCACGTATTCCTATCTGTTAGGACGCGAACATTGATTACCATGGATTTATTATTGACAAGATTTTCATTCCCCGCTACAATCTGTTCATGACAAATGAAACAAACCATGCTTGTCAAGGGGAGCGAATAGAGCGAAGCTGCTCCAGCACGCAAGCACGCAAGCACGCATCAATTATACCAAAACGGTAGGTTTTCGTCTAGTCTTTTTTTACAATTTCTGCAATATTTTTATCTTCTTCCGCGTTTTTTGCATTTTTTCTCTATATTAGATATTCAGGCGGACGGCACGCTGAAGGGGTACCACCTTTCAGCACACTATCCTCCTTTATATAACTTTGCCTGTATGGGCTGGTAATCTTCGGGGCAATGAACCCGTGCGATTGTCCGCCATAACAGGAGACGGGCAGGCGTAGAATTCGAGGAGTGTTTTGATGAAAAACACAAGCAGATTTTTCAGGATTGTTGCTGCGCTCGCAATAATCGGTTTTTCGATAGTGGCGTGCGATACTGGCACTGGCACTGGCACTGGCACTGGCACTGGCACTGACACTGACACTGGAGGTGCAACAACTTACAACGTAACGTTTAACAGTGCTGGCGGAACTGCGGTTTCCCCTCTTCCGGGTTTATCAAGCGGAGCTTTGATTTCCGAATCAATAAACAAGCCGACGCGAGAATTCGACTATACCACCACGGCCGGACTATGGATGTCGCCGAAATATACCTTCCTCGGGTGGTTTTACAAAGACAAACTATGGGACTTCAAGAAAGACACTGTAACAAGTAACATTGAACTGATCGCAAAGTGGGCCCCTCCAACATCCCTTGCCACACCTAACAATATTGCTGCTGCGATTACCTACATTAACAACGCTACCCACAGTGATACCAACATAGGCAGATACACACTGGTGATAAGCGAGGAAGTGAGTGCCAGTACTCAGACCATCCGTTACACATCCTCACACAGACACCTGACCATAGTCGGCACCGACGTGGAGAAGACGATACAGCTTACTGGAACAGGCTCACTCTTTATCATTAATCACCCGACCAACAGCCTGACGCTAGGCAAGAACATTACCCTTAAAGGCGTTAACAACAACGATAACGGGCTAGTGGTGATTGACGACGCAAGCTTAACGATGGAGACGGGGTCAAAAATTACCGGAAATTCAATCAATGACATCGGCGCTATTGTTGGATTTGGGGGTGGGGTGAGGTTTATCAGAGGCGGCACCTTTACCATGAACGGCGGCGAGATATCTGGCAATACGGTCAACAGAAGCCAGTCGAGTGGCGGAGTATACCTTACCCAGGGCTCCACTTTTATTATGCATGCAGGAGCGGTAATTTCCGGCAATACCGCCACCAAGAATGCTTCAGCCGGCGGGGTAAGGGCTGAACAGAACGTAACCTTTATCATGTACGGTGGGAAAATTTACGGCAATAAAGTTATCGACGTGAACAGCGGCGGTAGTGCCGGCGGGGTTTTTCTTCATCGCAACAGTACCTTGCAAATCGTAAGCGGCACTGTTTACGGTTCGGATGGGACAGTCAACGCAAACACGGTTACTACAGCGAATAGTTTTGCAGCGTTGAGTCTCGATAACTCAAGTGGTGCTTGCACTGCACAGTACGGCACGTTTGTCGGCGGTGTATGGACACCTACCAGTTCTAACCTAGGCGACACCAATGACACGATAGAGGTTAATAACGGGGCACTGACAAAGTCCACACCATAATTGAAAAAAGCAAAACGCTGTTGCTTTCTCTTGTTATTCGGCAGCGGCGTGAAGAGTTTTCATAATAGATTTACTTCAGGATAAGCCGCTGGGGTGCATGAAAACGTGCTTTGCTACGCGGTTTATTCAGTCTTTCAGAACGGGAGTGGAGAATGATGGTGTTTTGGATGATTTTCCTACTCCGTGAAACTCTGTGTCCTTTGTAGTTGAACTTTTTACCACAGAGGAGAAGACAAAGTTTCACGGAGGAAAAGGGAGAAGCCGCTACGCTGATTTCTCCCTTTTCCCAATAACAAGCTGAACGCCGCGCAACTTCAAGCCCGCAAGCCGCAGCTACACCCCAGAAGGATCAACTTCGGCGTCGTAATCTACGCCTTCAACTGCAAACCCGTGTACTTCCAGAAAGTCCCGCCTGAATCCGGCGATGTCCGACAGCGACTCAAGGTTTTCGGCAGTTGCCTTTTGCATACGCGCCGATGTCTCTTTCTGCACATCATCGCGCATTTCCCAATCGTCAATGCGGATGCGGTTTTCGCTGTCCACAAGAGTTTTCTTCGGGGCGGCAATCGCTTCGGCGGTGTACAGACGATCCCGGTAAAGCCGCACGATTTGCTCGATACAGCCTTCGTGCAGGTTCATTTCCTTCATCACTTTGAAAAGGGTTGAAATGTAAAACGGAATAATCGGAATAACCGAGCTTGCCCTCGTTACGACGGCTTTATTCACCGACACCCACGCTCCGGCAATTTTACCGGAAGCAGCGGAACCGTGCTTTTTGTTGATTTCGCGCCCGGCGCGTTCCAAGTCCTCTTTCGCTTTGCCGATTGTGCCGTTTTTGTAAATTGCCCACGATAGTTCCGGACCAATGTACGTATACGCCACCGTCCGCGCGTGCGGAGAAAGCAAATCTTCTTTGGCAAGGGCATCCATCCACAGTTCCCAGTCCTCGCCGCCCATGACTTTCACCGTATTGGCGATTTCTTCGGCAGTGGCAGGTTCAGCCCCGGACTCGCCGAAAGCGCCGCTCATCATATCCACGGTTTTTCCGGTAAAAGGTTTACCGATGGGCTTAATCACCGAGCGGTGCATTACTCCCGTTGCAGGATCAACGCGCACCGGAGAGGCAAGCGAATAGACCACAAGGTCAATCTTTGCCGGAATGCCCGCTTCCTGCGCGGCTTTCCGTATCGCTTGCGCGGTGTGCGCCTTCACCTCGTTCGAGTACGCGTCGCCGTCAAGCGTGATGGAAACAAGCCCTGCGTTGCGCGCTTCTTTGTCAAAGGCGAGATTGTTGTAGTAGCCGGGCGTTCCCGGCTTGGTGTCAGAGGCGGGCTTTTCCAGCGAAACCCCAACAGTCGCCGCGCCGTAGCCAAAAGCGGCGGTAATGCGGCTTGCAAGCCCGTAGCCAGTAGAGCAGCCCACCACCAATACCAGCTTCGGCACACCTTCTGGCGCATTCCGGCAGCAATCGCCGCATCCGCTCCCGCAACATCCGCCGCCCAGCGTTTCCAGCACATATTCAATCTGCCGCTCAACGACAGCCGCGCATCCAGCAGGATGACTATTCAGGCAGATATTATTCCGCACCATTGGTTTTATAACCATGTTTTCTCCTTAATTCGTACGTGGGTTTACAACCCCGCCATTGAGAGCGGGGTGTGATTAGCCGACCAGGCACATCCACTCGGCTTCGGCGGCAAGTTCATCGCCAACATAAGCTTTGCCACACTGCTTTATCATTTTCGGCGAAATGCGGAGATTTTCAATCTCCAAACGCACTTCATCGCCCGGGCGAACCTGGCGGCGGAATTTCACCTTGTCAACGGTGGCAAGAAAAAACAGAGCGTCGCCGTCCATCACTCCAAGCTTCCGCATTCCGGCTCCGCCCGCCTGCGCCATCGTTTCAACTAAAATGACGCCAGGTACAACCGGGTATTCGGGAAAATGCCCCTTGAAAAAAAACTCGCGCTCGGTAAATACGCGCCGCGCGATAACTTTTTCCTTACTCGCCTCGATAATCTCATCGATAAACAAAAACGGATCGCGGTGCGGCAAAAGACTTTCAATCTCTTTCATTATTTCCCCATTCTCCGCTTTTCAGCCAACATACTTCTTAAACGCCACTGCGCCGTTATGCCCGCCGAAACCCAGCGACATCGAAATCGCCGCGTTAATCGTGCCATATTGCGCTTTGTTCGGTACATAGTCCAGATCGCATTCGGGATCGGGATTATCAAGATTGATAGTCGGCGGGAAAAAGCCGTCCCGGATAGCGAGAATACAGGCGATGGCTTCCAGTGCGCCAGCGGCGGCAATGCAGTGGCCTGTCATACTCTTGGTGCTGGAAACTTTGAGCTTTTTCGCGTAATCCCCAAAGGCAAGTTTTATCATTTTTGTTTCTGTTGGATCGTTAATTTCAGTAGAAGTACCGTGAGCATTGTAATATTGAACATCTTCAGGTTTCATATCCGCATCGGCAATCGCCTGTTTAATAGCCGCGCAACCGCCTGAACCCGAAGGATCGGGGGCAGTTATGTGGTGTGCATCTGCGCTTGCGCCGTACCCGGCAAACTCGGCAATTATCCGCGCGCCGCGCTTCTTCGCGTGTTCCTCGCTTTCAAGAACAAGCACGCCCGCGCCTTCGCCCAAAACAAACCCGTCACGGTCGGCATCAAACGGCCGCGAAGCCTGCTCAGGTGTATCGCCGCGTTTTGTCGAAAGGGCTTTCAACATCTGGAAACCGCCGATCGCAAAGGGAATTACGCAAGCTTCAGTGCCGCCGGCAACAACCACATCGCAACGGCCAGCACGAATAAGATCGAGCGCTTGCCCCAGCGCGTCAGTGCCGGACGCGCACGCGGTAACCTGCGTAAACGCCGGGCCTTTCGTGCCGTACAACATAGAAACGTTGCCAGCAGCCTCGTTGGAAATCATCATCGGAACAGTGAGAGGCAGCATCCGTTTCGGACCCGCATCGAAGAGTTTCTTAAACGATTCGCCGACAACTTCAAACCCGCCAATCCCGTTTCCCAACACAACACCGGTTTTTTCAGGAACGCTTGTTACCTTACGGCGGCCGTCCGCGTCAGGCTCGCCGAGCAACTTCGCATCGGCAAGCGCATCCGCCGCCGCTGCCGCCGCGAACTGCGTAAAACGGCACATCTTGCGGGCTTCTTTTTTGTCCATCCAGCGGCTGGGGTCGAAATCTTTAATTTCACCAGCAATCGTTACATCAAACTCTGTTGTATCAAACGCAGTGATTTTGCCAATGCCGCTTTTCCCCGATTTCAGGGAGGCGCAGAACTCTTCCACCGACGTACCAATGGGGCTAATCACCCCCATTCCGGTAACAACTACCTTTCGCTTCATTTTCCTCTCCTATATAAACATACCGCCGTCAACGGCGATTACCTGCCCTGTAATGTAGGCTGACGCATCCGAAGCCAGAAAGCACACCAGTTCGGCGACATCTTCAGGCTGCCCCATTTTTTTAAGGGGAATCTGCTCCGCCATCTTCTCCCGCGCCTGTTCCGGAATAGCGGCGGTCATATCCGACTCAATAAAGCCCGGCGCGACAGCGTTGACCCGCACAGAGCGCGATGCGGTTTCCTTCGCCAAACTTTTGGTGATGCCGATAACGCCCGCTTTACTCGCCGCGTAGTTGATCTGCCCGGCGTTACCGTGAACGCCGATAACGCTCGCCATATTCACGATAGAACCCGCGCGCCGTCGAATCATATCGCGCCCAACGGTTCGGGCGATCAGAAAACTAGCCGTAAGGTTAATATCTAATACTTTTTGAAAATCTTCAAGTGTCATCCTGAAGGCAAGGTTGTCTTTGGTGATTCCCGCGTTGTTGACCAGTATATCAAACCCGCCTGATTCCTTGATTAAGCCGTCGATCAGCGCCTCCAGAGCGTTTAAGTTACTCAAATCGGCGCTCGCCCAATGCAAACGCCCGGCGGCAGCTGACTGCCGCTGTGCAAAATCATCCGGCTCTTTGGTGCTAACTCCCCAAACTTCCGCGCCGCGGGCAATAAGCATATCAGAAATCGCCTTGCCTATCCCGCGTGATGCGCCAGTTACCAGCGCTTTTTTTCCATTACATTGCATATTTTCCTCTTTTGTTTTTTGTCTTGTTGATTGATCGCTCGCTCAAAGCTTGTCGATATCCTCGACTTTTCCAGCGGCGAGGCACGGAAGCTCGCTGCCTGAATCTTTCCAAAGCCCCTGCAAAACCCTGCCGGGACCCACTTCCAACAGGCGGTCAATGCCGCCTAACGCTGCGATGCAGCGCAGTTCGTCGAGCCAGCGCACCGGGCTGGTGATTTGCGCCAGCGCCCGCTGTTTGGCTTCTTCCCCGCTGGAAACCTGCTTTCCTGAAACGTTGGAAAAAAGCGGAATCTTCGGGTTGTTGAATGTAACTTTATCGAGAAAGGGCTGAAACTGCGCCGCCGCACCCGCCAAAAGCGGCGTGTGAAAGGGGCAGTTAACTTGCAGGCGCACATAGCGGCGCGCGCCCTCTGCCAGAAAAAGCGGTTCCGCCGCAGTCAGCGCTTCAGCCGTTCCGCCAACCACCGTTTGCTTAGACGAGTTGATGTTCGCCGCGTACAGTTCTTTCACGGCGGCGTTGGTTTTTTTCCACTCGGCGATGAGCGCTTCCACCTTTTCCGGCTCAAGCCCCATCACCGCCGCCATGCCGGGAACATTTCCCCCGCCGGAAGAAGTGCCTCTGGCTTCCATTTCGTCAACCGCCGCCTGCATCGCCTTTCCGCGCTGGTTCACCAGGAAAAAACAATCCTCCGTAGTGATAACGCCGGCAACGGCTAAAGCGGCGTACTCGCCAAGGCTAAACCCCGCGCATCCGGCGGGGGCAACACCCTTTTCGGCAAGGTACGCAGCGGCGGCAAGATTCGTCACGGTGATCACTGGCTGGGAAACGTCGGTTCGTTTCAGGACATCGGCTTCCGACTGCACAAGCGCCTTCATGTCCTTGCCGCAGATTGCAGAGGCGCTGTCAAAAAGCGCCTTCACCGCCGCACTGCCTGATTCCAGAAAATCGAGCGCCATACCCGAATACTGAGCGCCCTGACCGGGAAATAAAAAGAAGGTTTTTCCTGCCATACACACCTCACGATTATTTGTTATGACAAAATATTAAATTTTGTCATAACACTATCATAACAAATTTCAGCAATTTGTCAAGAAGGATTTTTCATCTTTCTGCACATTGCTGACAAAATCTACCACACGAGAAGATTTGCGCCGTACGTTAGACCGCCGCCGAATCCCATTGTGATAAGAATGTCGCCTTTGGAAAGCTTTCCGCCGCGGTTCAGTTCGTCAAGCGCGATGGGGATGGACGCGGCAGAAGTGTTCGCATAGTTTTGTATATTGAGGAAGAATTTATCCTCGGGAAGTTTCAGGCGCTTCGTAGCAGCTTGAATAATCCGGGCATTTGCCTGATGGGGAATAATCCGCGCCACATCATCAAGGCTGATTCCTTCCATCGCCGCGATTTCGGGAATGGTTTCGGTTATCACTTTAACGGCGAAGTTGTACACCGCTTGCCCGTTCATCTCGATGTAGGGGCTTTTCTCGACAACTTCACCGGGCATAAAGGGGCTGCGCCCTGCGCCGCGTCGGCAGACCAAATGCACCGAACCTGCGCCGTCGGCTCGAAGGATTGACCTCAAAAGCCCGCGTTTGCCCGCTCCTTCCTGCGGAGCGTCGGTTTTCTCCACTATAACCGCGCCCGCTCCGTCGCCGAAAAGAACGCACGTTGAGCGGTCGCTCCAGTCGACAAACCGCGTGAGCGTTTCCGCGCCGATAAGCAAAACCCGGCGGCGGTTTCCCCCGCGCACCGAAAGAAGCCCGGCGGCGGTTTCAAGCCCGTAAATAAAACCCGTGCAGCCCGCCGAAATATCCATCGCGGAAGCTCGCCATGCGCCCAGTTTGTTCTGCACCAGGCACGCGGTGGATGGAATCACCAGATGGTCAGGCGTGGCAGTTGCCACGATAATCACATCCAGCGAAAGCGCCGCCTCTGCAATAGCGGCATCTGCCGCCGCACCGCTGTCAGCATCCACGCCGATCATCATTGCAAGAGCGTTCCGCGCCGCTTCCGCCGCCAGATCACTGGCCGCCACTTCACTGGCGGCGACGTGCCGAGCGCCGATGCCGGTATGAGAACGGATCCATTCATCGTTGGTATCCACGTCTTTCGCCAGCTCATCGTTGGTAAGGAGGCGGGGAGGGATTGCCCGGCCTGTCGCGATTACTTCAATTGCCATAAAAACCTCTATAATAAAATATTGTTACAAATTGACATAAACTGTTGTTTTGTCATAATAACACAAATTTCAGATATGTCAAGAGCCCGATGTATATAATTAGACATTATCCACTAGAGAAAGTTGCAGCTATGTGATACACTTCTGGTAATGAAAATTAATTTTTCAAAAACGTATGGTTCCTCTGCCGGATTTCGGGGCATGGTGTTTGCCGCGCTGATCTTTGTTGCCGCCGCCTTCCCGTCGTGGGCGCAAAAAAGTTCTCCCGACAGAACGTCGTGGTTTGCCCAAGGGTCTATCTTGGTTTTTCTGGAAAACAACGCTCTTGCTGGCGATCTGATGCCGATCCTCCCTTCGCTGGGGTTTGGCTTTTCCTTTCCCTTTGCTAGTACGCTCAGGTTTGAGCCCACGCTGGATCTGTACTCCACATATTACGGTTTCAGCGACGATCTTAACCGGCCTGTCCCCCTTGCCAATCAAAACCGGGTTGCACAGGTAACTGGCATTCTCTTTGGCTTTCAGGTAGTCAAGCCGTTTGCCCTTACACCCAAAACGACCATTCGAACATACGGCGGGCTTGCCACCGATATCCGCATTGTCTCCGTTGCCTCCGGCGTTAACGAGAAACGAATTTCTCTCGAAGAGGCAGACAGGCAGACTTCTTTAGTGCGGGAATATTTTTGGGGGCAGGGGCGCTGGCTTGTACCGCTTACCGGAATGGGCATGGATTTCACGCTGAACACAGGGTTGCGGATAGGCTTTGACATTAGGGTATGGATGCCAGCGTACCGTCTGTGGACTGGGGAAAAGCTTCCCACCGTTGAAGGCTGGCGTTTCGGCGTAGGGCTGCGTATCAACTTTGATTGATAGACGCAGTGCATTTCCTTCCATAATTACCGTTCGAGCGTTCCTGCGAGCCACGCGTCGATGATGTACCGCGAGACCGTGCCATAACCGGGAAGTGGCGGCAGCCTGTCGCGGGGAAACCACTGCGCGTCTGCGATTTCAACACCGTCAGGGGTGATTTCGCCGCCGTTATAGCGGGCGGAAAAACCCACCATGAGGGAATGCGGGAAAGACCAGGGCTGGGAACGGATATAGCGAATATCTTTTACGTCGATGTTTACTTCTTCTTTGATTTCCCGCGCAACGGTCGCC
>WQZT01000004.1 GCA_009780595.1 Treponema sp.
ATTGCCATCCGGACTTCCCCCGCCCATTCGTGCGGCAATGGAAATCTCCTTGATCAGCTTGGTAAACACCTTACCACGCTTGGCATCGGCAAGACCTTTTGCGTGTTTAATCGTCGCCCATTTACTATGGCCGGACATACATACTCCTTCTTTCCCTCGTATAAAACATACTGTATCGTTATATGGGAAAATAACTATGCGAAATTGTAACCGCCTTTCAAAACTTTGAAAAGCCTGCTTACTTTACGTCGAATTTGCCTTTTTGAACAGCTTTCTCGATGGACTCCTGAACGTAGTGATCGTACCAATCGTAGGTAAAGGGAATCTTTGTCCTGACAACAGGCCTGATCTGCATCGACAACTTGTCATGGCAGGGCTCACAGAGCTCCCGGTGCGCCAGGTGGAAATAGGTACGCCCCGAAACAGGGGCACTGATGATGCCTTTGCAAACATCACAGGTAAGGGTTTTCATAACATACTCCTTGAATTATGTTTTCATGATTGCTATTACGTATAAATAGCCTAAAATCATCAAGCTATGATACAGTATATCAAGAAAAAAGTCGAGAGGTAAACTATGAAAAACGACACAATTTTCATAAACAACACGGAATATAGTTCTCGCACGGTTTTTATTATCGCCGAACTGGGAACTTCGCACGGCGCTGACCCGGTTAAGGCGCGGCAAATGATACATGCTGCCGCTGAAGCTGGGGCGGATTGTGTCAAGTTCCAGATGGTGTACGCCCGCGAAATCCTGCACCCGAATACGGGGAAGGTGGCTCTGCCGGGCGGAAACATTGACTTGTACAAGCGTTTTGAGGAACTGCAAGCGCCGCTTTCTTTTTTTCGAGTGATGAAAGAAGAAGCGGAAGCGCTGGGGCTTGTGTTCCTGTGTACGCCGTTTGGTTTGCAGAGCGCGGGGGAACTGCGGGCGCTTTCACCTGCGTGTGTAAAAATCGCGTCTCCTGAGCTGAATTACACGGCGCTGCTGGAGGAAGTCGCCGGATACGGCACACCTGTGTTCCTTTCATCGGGGGTGTCAACGCTGGGCGACATCGAAGCCGCCCTTGGCGTGCTGGGAAACGCGCAGGTGTGCCTGCTCCACTGCGTTACCGCCTACCCCGCTCCTGAGACGGATTACAACCTGCGCCTTCTGGAAAATTTACGCGCGGTTTTTGGCGTTCCGGCGGGGGTAAGCGACCACAGCCTCGATCCCTGCCTTGTTCCTGTGCTGGCAACCGCATTGGGCGCTACCGTCATCGAAAAGCACTTCTGCCTTTCCCGCGATGGCGGCGGGCTTGACGATCCCGTTGCCCTGACTCCCGCAGACTTTGCGCGAATGGTTGAAGCGGTGCGGCAGGCAGAACAGCGCCCGCCTGAAGAAACGCTGGCAGAAATGCGCCGTTCGCGGGGGGAAGAGCTCGTACAGCGCATTCTGGGCGACGGGGTAAAGCGGCTTGCCCCGTCAGAAGCGGCAAACTACCAGCTGACAAATCGTTCCGTTCACGCGCTGCGCGACATCGATGCAGGGGAAATTATTGGGCACGACATGGTGGCAAGCCTGAGAAGTGAAAAAAATCTACGCCCGGGACTTCCGCCTTCGTGGGAAAAGCTGATGATAGGTCGCCGTGCCGCGCGCTGTATCCCCGCCGGGCAGGGAATCCGCTTTGAGGATATTTGACAGCAGAGAAAAGATTTTGCGTGCGGTGTTACAAATCTTCGGCAACGAGCGTGAGCGGCAGTTCGCTCTCTTGCAGACGTTCTATGCCCCGCGCGCTGAAACGCACCGGAAGAAGCGTCAGCCTCTGCCGGATCGGAGCGGGCGGATCGCCTTCAACCAAAAAAGTCTGCCGTTGCGCCTCGTTTCCATTAGAAGCCTCACGGGATTCTGAACGAAGCTCTAAGGAACGCTGTTCCAAGGAACGGAGTTCCAGCACTTCCTTCCCGCCCACGCTAAAGAAGGCGTATTTGCCTTCGCTTGACACGCCGCCAGTGAACAAGCGGTACGAGCCATCCGGGAAAAAATACAGCCGCCCCATCGGGCTGTCATAGCGGGCGTGGATGTAGCCAGCCGGCACAGCGGCGGGCACAGCCGGACTGTCATTCGCCGGGCGGCCAGAGCGCCGGTACGAACCGTCCATCGGGTCGCTGAGCATCCTGAACGCCGGGCGGAGGTTTTCGCTTGTTCGTATCCGTATACCTTCAAGCGACTCAAGGTGAACATCAATAGACCGCCTGATAGTGTTAATCGAAATATTCTGACTGACAATGTGGATACCGTTGCGGGTGGCAATAGAATTGTTCCACGTAAACACCTGCATAGTACCGTCACCAAAAAAAATCACCTGCCGGATGGCGGGATCAAAGTAAATATACTGGTTTCTGTCGATAGTCCCCTGTGCGGTTACAAAAAACCACAGCCCGGACAAAAACTCCTCAAACGCCTGAGCGTTGCCCAAAAGCTCCCTGACCCGCTGCTGTTCGATGTGTGCACCGGGAATCCGTGAACTGCTAACGGGATCAAAAAAGCGGCTTGCAGGGTTAAACGCAAAAATTGTTTCGATTATATCCATTATATTGTCAGATTGAGCGTCTCTGCCCTGTGCGGCAATGGTAAAACTCTGCCCCGGTGAAACACCCATCTGGTACGCCTGCGGGCGGTCAAATTCCCGCACAGCAATACTGCCGTCCACTCGAATATCCGCGACTTTGCTGAAACGCTCCCCGTTATTGCCGTCGGTAGCACTATCTGCGGGGTTCATTTGGAACACCGAAAGCGTATACTCCCCGTGGTGGTTCATCCCCGAAAGCAGCACGCTCACGCTCCAGTCCCCGATAATGTCGTCAATATCGAGCGTTACCGTTTCAGGGCGGGTAGCAGCGCTTGCCGCAGTCCACGAGCGCCGGTATGTGCGGGAAAGCGTGTCATACTCGATAAATGTCAGGTATACTGGGCCGCCCGGCTCCATAATATTCCTGAAGGCGACAAACTGCTCCTGTACAGGATTGCGGTAAAAGTTGCCGTTGAGGACAGCTACAACAACATCCCCCTCCCCGAGCGGAACGCGGGATGTCATCGCTTGCAGTTCCGCCGCCTGCATCAGGTTGTACTCATCTCTCTCATCGTTCGCCATTCTGGGGATCACCACACGCGGCTGCCGGATAACACGGCTGTCGGCATCCCACGGCGACGGCAAAAAAATCAGCGCCGCAATCCCCAGCGCGGTAAACGTGAATATCCCTATCGTTACAATCGCAAAGCCCCGTTTCATAGTGCCTGATTCATCATATTACTGCTGGGAGTTCATATACGCCGCCGCCGCCTGTTGCACGCGTGGCGCAATCGTTGGCGCGATGACGAGCGCCTGCCAACGCGAAGAATGCTCCGTGCGGAACCAGCGGAAGTGATGCCCCGCCGCAGCGGTAAACGCCGGGCTTAAAGCCTCCGCCGAGGCGGTGATCAGCAACGTGTGCGGAATGCGGCTCCTGTCCTGCCCCCGCTGGGCAAGGCGCGACACCGCATCAGCGAGCGCCCCTGAGAAATCGGCGTTTTGCCCCCCGGCTTGCAGGGCTTGCAAGCGCGCCCGCAACTCGCCTTTGGAAGCATCGCCTGAAATAACAGCGTTGTGAATAATCGCGGCCTTCGCCCCGGCACTCCAAACCGTGATACTGTCCCCGTCTATCAGGAGGCGGTCAATGACCTGCTCGTCTATCCATGCCATAATCTCGGCTCTGGGCTGCTGGAGCGCCACCGAAGCGTCAACAATAAGATAGACATCAAAGGGGACAGTCCGCCCCGCCTGCGCGTGCACCTGGGGCAAAAATCCGATGCACAAAATAAACAAGAGAGAACTTTTCAGCGCACATATTTTTTTTAGGTCGATATTTCGCATGGTGTTATTATACTATATCTTAATTAAAAATTAAACCCAAGATTAGGTATAATAGGTATAAATTGAGAAAAAAAGATGAAAAAAGCGTGGAAAAGGCTTTTCATACTCTTTACATACTATAAATAATTCTGTTAAACTATATAGTACAAGGTAGTAATGATACTTTAGTAAGTACAGAATAATTTTAAGAGGAGAGTCTAAACTATGGGTGCTATTGATCTGCCCAAAAGCCCGAATGTGTTTCATCCAGAGAAACCGAGTGCTGTCGGTTCGAGGAATTCGCTTGCACAGGAATACAGGGATCAGCAAGCCGAGGTAAATCAGCTTATGGAGGAGGAAGCCAACAAGGTTGTCCACCACCTGACTGCCAAATTGCCCAAAGACGTTCTTGAACGCCTTGACGTAATGGGCGGTTTGAAAGAAAAGCTGTACAATTACTTTAACCAGAATTACCAGAATATGTTCAACCGTTACATGGTAACGAGCGAAGATGAAATGGTAAAGAAGGTTCGCAATTTTATCGACAAGGAAGAGACAAAAGTCCTTTCCCGGTATACGCCGAAAGAAATTGCCGACCTGCTTGACGCTGTGGGCGGTGCCGACAAGTTCAACACGGGCGAGATTGAAAAATCCATCGTCAATATGTATGGACACTTGCAAGGCCACGTGCAGCGCGGCGTTAACGAGCTGGAAACGCACACCAACGGTATTTTGCGCCAAAAAACTGACACGGGCGCGTTTGTCCGCGGTGAAAATGCGTACTCTATCGTAAAGTGCGCGTTCAAAGACAACCTGCTTAAACCGAAAACCGTTACAGACGTAAAACTTTCGGTCAATATTCTGGATTCCGAGCTTATCAGCCCCATTTTCCATTATCAGGTTACTGTGGAATACCTCATTAAGGATCTCCTCAGCAAGCACGTTATGGATTCTATCGATCAGGCTATCGAAAAAGTTAAGGACGACCGGATCAATCAGGGTCTGGAAGAGCTTTCGGACAGCGAAATTATCTTCAATAAACTGGGACAGGTTCCCACGTTTACCGATGATGATTTTGAAAACCCGAAGTCAAAGCGCTATGCCTACGTTGCAAAAGCAATCCTTGAAAAGATCAACGGGCTCCGCGCCGAAATTGACCCGGAAACTTTCGATCAGATGAATATGCGGGAAAATATCAAGAAGATCGTTGATGTTGAAAATATCCGCAACCGCGGCTTTAACACCGCCATCAACTCGATTACCGCGATTTTGGACACCTCCAAAATGGGGTACCAGTACATCGAAAACCTCAAAAACGCCCGCGAAGTTATCATCCGCGAGTACGAGGACACTGATGTCGCCCACCTGCCTGACGAACGGTATCAGATTAAGCTCCGGTATTTTGACAATGCCCAGCTCCTTGAGGATCGAAAAGCTTACGATGTTCAGATGAAGAGCTTCGAAACCGAAGTTATGCACGTCTGGGATCTGCTCGAAGTGATTTATCAGGAATCCAAGTCTTCGTGGAAAGTTCACGACTTCAAAGACCTTGCTTCAAAGAAAAAACCCAAACTCAAAAAACTCAAAGACCAAGCTGGCGAGCCTGTCTACGAAGATATCGCCAAGGTATGGGACGAGATTTCCTTTATTCGTTCTGGTGAAACTGAGGTGGAACGCTCCAACCGTACATACGTCTACGAAAAAGACAGGGTACGCCAGCGGATCATCCTTATGCGGAACCGGATGAAGAAAATGTACGACTATCTGTACCCCATCGAACGGCGGGTTATGGAGGACAGGCTTTCCTTCATCGAGCGGGAATACTATCGATTTGAATACATGATCAACCCCTACCACCTGCAACCGGGTATTCTGCTTGACGTCGATATTACGTCTATTAAGAGGAAGAAGGCAACACTGGATGCAATGGCGAACGTGCTGAACGAGTTCTTGCATGGCGTTTCCAAGGGCTTCCAAGACGCAGCTTTCGCATCCTTCAGCCGCCGCCGTTCTACGGTGCGGGAGGACATTAACCAGTCCTTCGGTTCGGCCCCTGATGAGGCATCCGCTCAAACAGCGGCTGCTGCACCAAGCGGCACCGCGTATCTGGATATGCTTAATTCTGACGGCCCCGATGCCGTTGCGGATGCGCCCAAGGCGATTGCCGCGCCCAGAAGGGGCGGTGCTCGCGGTGCGGCAAAGCCCGCAGCGAAAGCTAGCGCGAAGGGTCGCAGAGGCAGACGCCCGCGCGGCGGCGACGGATTGCGAGAGGTATAAGGCTTAAGCGTCGGTTGTGAGCCGAAACACGCCCCCGTAGTTACGGGGGCGTGTTTCTATATAAGGAGAATGAGGTGAGTAAAGAATCGATAAATCTTGAAGTGCTTTCTACCCGCTCGGGGTTTAACTCCGCGGTAAAGCATATGAATAAAACGATGGAACTAGCGGGGACTTTGGGGGCAAGTGCCAACCTGGGGGATCTGCTGTACGAACGCGGGGACGAAAATCTTTCTGGCGAACGCAGTGCGCTGCTTTTAAGGATGCTTTTGATCGACAAACTGGGCTACAAAGCTGTATCGTCAAACCTGGCAGGAGTTGCCACCGATGTTCCCGCCCTTGCCGCTGAATTTGAAAAATGGAAAGGTGTTGACCTTGTTGCCGCATATCACCATCCTGATCTTGGGCTTCTTATCGCTAACCCAAAAATTGGCGAAGAGTTGGCCAGTTTCGGGATGCTCAGGCGCAGGGAACTTTTGGTAATATATGCCGGAAAAGGCAGCGCTCCCAGCGATGAGGCGTGTCAAAAAGCGGCGGAACTTGCAATTACGCTCTTTCAGGGCGGCAAAGGAAAAGCGCCTGACGCGCTGCTGAAAGGCAATTTCACTGTTAAAAAGCCCAAGAAAGAGGCGGCTGAAAAACCGGCTCGCGCTGTTGCGCCAAAAGCGGCGCGTGCTGGAAAATCGCCAGCAAAGAGCGCCCCGGCAAAGGCGGCAAAAGCCGGAAGAGGCAGAGTTGCCAGCGTGGCGGCAGCCCCCCGGGTAAGCGCCCGCGTAGCTCCGCCGGTCGTTACGACGGCGGCTCCGGCGATTTCCAAAGGGCCGGTGCGGATGACACCGATGTACTCGGTGGTTGTTTCCAACGAGCTTTTCCACAACGGAAACGTGGAGGCGTGGAAACGCATCATCGCAAGTTACAACGCTAAATATCCGTCTCTCCAGGTGTATATTTACTACGAAGGCGAGCGCATTCTCGACATCAACTCCCTGTTTAAGTGGGGCAAGGTCAAGCACGGGAGCGCGATTATGTTTGCCGTTTCCGGCAATGATATTAAAGACGTGGCAAAGTTACAGCGGTATCTTGTTCAGGGCGCCAGCAGCCAATTTGAGGCGTTCCTGCACGGGCCTGTAAGCAATGTGTTAAAGCTTTTTGGTTAGGTGGGGACAAATGGACAATAGAATACATTTTTTTAGTCAAAAAGACGTGATTCCGAAGAAAGTTGAATCCGAAAAGTTGGGTATCCGGGGCCGCCAGGCGAATGAATTCGCGGAATTGGGCTTTCCCATTCTGCCGGGTTTCGTGCTGGACACGGATATTAGTTCAGCGATAAAAATCAGCGCTATCCAGAAGGATATTAACACCCTTCTGGACAAGTGCGGCAAGATTGTCGGCAAGAAGTACGGAGATCGGGAAAATCCCATGTTGCTCAAGCTGGTTATTTCTTCCAACTTGGCAATTACCACGTACCCTGCCCTGCACAATTTGGGGCTGGTAAAATCCACCGTTGCGGGTTTTGCAAAATGGGTCGGGAAAGATTTTGCCGCGAACGAGCTTATCTTCTTTATTAGGGGTATGCTTAAAATCGAGGAGCGCATCAAGGAACTTGAAGGCAAGACCAAAGAACAGAACGAGATTCATTCCAGCCTGAAAATTCTTGATCGTATGCTGGGAATCACCGGGCCTTCAAACGAGCTTGGCTCACAGGAAAAGCCCATTCCGATTACAAAGAGTGCCGAGGCGTATATGGATGAGTACGCAAAGTTCTTCCCGGCGGGGTTCTTTGACAACGCCGAGCAGCAGCTCGCCACAATTTTGACAAAAATCTCCAGCATGTTCCAGATGGACGACCAAAATGATAACGATACAGCTTTGATGATTGCACCGATGGCGTACGGAAACTACGGCAAGGATTCCTGTTCGGGGTATTTTTCCAGCCGCAACGTTGTGAGCGGGGAGAAAAAGCTTCAGGGCAATTTTTTCCGGGGGAAATTCAACGAAATTGGCGCGAAAGGTCAGAGCATCGAGCAAATCGATGGCAAATACCTGAAAGAGCTCCAAAAAATCGCGTGGACGCTGGAGGATAGGCTCAAAGAAATCCGCCATATCCGCTTTACCATCGAAAACGGCAAGCTCTGGCTTATCGAGCAGCGGCAGGTGGAGCAAAAATCCACGCAGGCGGATATAAAACTTCTCCTTGACCTTGAAAAACGCAAAATCGTTGATAAAACGTACGTTGTAAAGAGCATCGATCCGTTGCGCTTGAATGAGATTTTGCACCCGGTTATTGATGCGGGCAGCACCAAAACACTTAAATCGTGGAAGGGCGGCATTGCCGGCGCTCCGGGAGCCGCTATTGGCAAGGTGTATTTTTCCACCGAGGCGCTGTTGGAAGGGGTGAAAGCCGCCCAACAGAAAAAGCAAGACACCCGCGCGATCCTTGTGATGGAATCCTCATTTGCTGAGGATGTCAAAGGTATCGAGGAAAGCGTTGGCGTTTTGACGGCTGAAGGCGGGTATTCCGCCCACGCGTCGGTTGTGGCGCGGCAGTATGGCAAGGTGTCCGTTGTCGCTCCGGAACTCAATCTCAAGGGAAAAAAGGCTTCGCTGGGGAATCTTACGTTTTCGGAGGGAGATTATATAACCCTCGACGTGCCGTTCCACGGTCAGTGCAACGTGTACGCCGGAAGTGCGGGGCTTATCCAGCCGGATCACAAAGTGTCCGGGCTTCAGGAATTTGTTGATATTACCAAAGGGTTCCTGAAAAAGTTCCACGTGCGCTGTAACGCGGACACACCGCGGGACGCCGCGCTTGCCCTCAGTTTTGGGGCGGATGGCGTGGGGCTGTGCCGCACCGAGCATATGTTCTTTAAGGCCGAACGTATCCACGTTTTCCGCGAGATGCTTCTTTCGGATAACAAGAAGGAACGGGATAAAACTCTTGAAAAGCTTCAGATAATGCAGCGAGACGATTTTTACAGTATCCTGAAAGTGATGGCGGGCAAAGAAGTTACCATCCGCCTTCTGGATTCGCCGTTGCACGAGTTTATGCCCCACAACGATGACGAACTTGCAGCTTATATGGCGCACGTTCAAAAAGCGAAGAAGGTTAAGCCAAGCAAGGCGGAAATTACCGCCCGCATCGATGCACTGCACGAGTTTAACCCGATGTTGGGGCATCGAGGCTGCCGGATTGCGGTTTCGTACCCGGAAATCTACGCTATGCAGATTAAGGCGATTTTTCAAGCTGCCCACAAACTGCACAAGGAAGGCGTGCAAGCGCACCCTGAAATAATGGTTCCTATTATTATGAACTCTTCGGAACTGAAACTCATCGTGTACGGTAAGAAAATTGAAGGGGCAAACTACAAGGGAATTGTGCATATCGAAGAGGAACTCTGCACCGAGTTGAAGGCGAAGCCCTTTAACTACAAGATTGGCACAATGATTGAACTTCCGGCGGCGGCTTTGGGCGCGGGGGAAATTGCGCGCTACGCCAGTTTCTTCAGCTTTGGCACGAACGACCTGACGCAGACGACGCTGGGAATTTCCCGCGACGACTTTACCGGGTTTATGCCTGACTACACCTTGTATGACCTTATCCAGGGGAATCCGTTCAGCACGCTTGACCCGCGCGTCAAGGAGCTTGTCGCTATGGCAGCGTCGCGCGGGCGGCTTACCCGCCCGGATCTTGTGTGCGGGCTGTGCGGCGAACACGGTGCGAACCCGGAGAACGTGCGTTTCTGTATGGAAGCCGGACTTAATTACGTTTCCTGCTCGCCCTACTCCGTGCCTATCGCGCTTTTGGCAGTAGCCCAAGCGGAACTAGAAGGTATTGCGGCGAACTAACGTTGCGCGGCGAACTGAAGTTGCGCGGCGAACTGAAGTTGCGCGGCGAACTAACGTGCGCGGCGAACTAGCGTGCGCGGCGAACTAGCGCGGAGGTTTAGAAAGGAACGAGCGGGGTAAAGCCCGCAGTGGTACGATGCCCGGTGTTTTTACCAAACACCGGGCGTTTTTTTACCAGCGAACTTCGTATTGGAGAGGATTTTCCAAAACCAGCAGGTCTACCAGCGGGATGTCAAACTCTGCCCGGTTTCCCCGTGCTGCGCCGCCTTGTACCGCTGTAACGGAGCGGGGAAACTCGATACTGACGCGGATTGTGGCGGCGGCGATTTCATCGGCAACGACGCGCCCGTACACCATTGTCGCAATGTTGAGGTATTCCTGCTTTGTTACATCTTCACCTGAAACCACCGGAGCCATGAGAGCTGCAAGGTACTCGCTCAGTTCCGGCGAAAGGTGCGAGATAAAACGGGGCGCGGAATCTCTGTCCAAACTCAGCGCAATGGAAGAAGCCCCCGCCGCAGCTCCTTCGGTAAAGGCGATAAAACGGCCTTCGCTGTCCCCCGCATCGAGAAAATCCCCGATACTTGCAATGGAGAAGCGCCCGTTTATGGCGGACGGGTTTTCGTTGGCAAAGGAAGCGGCGCTTACCCCCGGTGCAGCGGTAATGGAGCGGCCTATCATCGCGGCGTCAAGCAGCGGCGCGTTTGCGTCAGCCGTGCCGCCGCCCATAAAACCCCGAATGGTGCGGACAAGTGCCGCCGTGCCGGGCTGCAACGTAGCACTGACGGTAATGTCCGCCGCGCCTCCGTGCCGAACCACGCCGTCAATACGGGCGGTACACGAAAAAAGCACCGCCGCCAGAGGGAGAACAAGTAGCACAATTGGTTTTTTTAGAAACGTCATATTAGTTTAACCACATTCTACCCGAATGGTAACATTTTGCATATCCCCGGCTAATCCGCCAAAGGCGGATAGGCCTGAGTCCTGCCGCCCCGCCTTCGGAGCGGAGCCATGAACTAGGGGCGCACCAGCCGAAAGCCAATAAGCTCGTCCGTTCCGTCGGGGTCAAAGGTGCGTCGATCGACTGAACGCACGGTCTGCGCCAAATTGTACCAACTGCCGCCGCGAATCACGCGGCCCGCGCTTGTCGAACTCCACTTGTCGAAGCACCATTCCCACACGTTCCCGTTCATGTCGTGCAGTCCAAGCTCGTTCGCTTTATCCCTGCTTCCTACTTCATGGGTACGCCCGCCGCTGTTTCCTTTGTACACCGCTACTTCTCCTACCGTATCACTGCCGGAATACACATAATACGTATCTGCGTTTGTCCCTGTGTACCCTTTTGCGGATTCTACCCCGCCCTTCGCCGCATACTCCCACTCGCGCTCCGTCGGCAACCGCCAGCCGTTTGCTCCTGCCACTACTTTCACCGCGTTCCAGTCATCATCCGCAGCGGTCGGCACGGCTCCCCATCGCGCGGGATCCGCGCTCCCCTTTATTTCGTACGCGGGCTCTAGCCCTTCCTTCAGGCTCAGCTTGTTCGCATATACCAGCGCCTCGTACCAGCTCACCGTTTCCACCGGCAGATTATCCCGGTTGAACTTCGGCGTCGCTGGGATTGGTTTGTCCCCGTCAGCCATATCCTGCGCGGTTTCCCCGTCAAACCAGCTCGGGTACTTGTCGCTGCCCATCACCGCTTTCCACTGCCCCTGCGTTACTTGGTACATGCTTATGTTGAACGCTTCCACCGTTGCCAGCGCGCCGCCGCTTGCCCCGTTCCTGCCGTACATAAAGCTCCCGCCCGCAACTTCCACTGTTTCAAACAGGGCGCTTAGCTTCGTCCCAGCTACTGTCCGCTTTTCCACATGCGTGCTGTCCAGCGTGCACACCCGCTGCTGTGTCTCATCTTCAACTATCGACGCCGCTGTTGCTCTCCCCCACTCTCCCCACGAGTGCTCGTGCCCTGTTGTCCCGTTGTCGCACGCGACTATCGTGAGAGATGTAATGATGAGGGCAAAAAAGAGCCGTAGCTCAGGTGAGCTTAACGGAGAACGGAGAACGGAGAACGGAGAACGGAGAACGGAGAACGGAGAACGGAGAACCTTTCTTTAAGTTTTGCATGCTTTTATTTCCTTGTCAATTGTTTTATATGCGCACCTTCATACGAATATGCGTTGGAATTATTATCACATTTTTTGCACATGCTTACAAGGGGAAATTGAAGCAGAGAACTATACTAAATTCTTGCCGATTTTTGGGTGTCGTGTTACAATAAAATATATGTAATACTGTACTATAATAAGGAATGAATATGGGCAGCGTATACAAACCGTGGGCTTTTTTAGATGAATACCGGGGCACGGGGACAGGCGGGATTTCATTTTCAGGCGAGTGGCCTACCCTGCCGGAACTGTTTCGCATTACCGTGTCGCGGCACGGCGAACGTAATTGCTTTACCGTGTTCGAGCCGGGGCGCGTAACGCTCACATACAAGGAAGCGCTGCGGCGTATTGAGGCTGTGGCGCGGTGGCTGTACAGCCGGGGCATCCGCACAGGCGACAAGGTTGCGGTAACCGGGAAAAACTCGCCAGAGTGGGCGGTTGCGTACCTCGGCGTGCTGTTTGCCGGGGCAACGGTGGTTCCCATCGATTATCAACTGAGAACCGAGGAAACCGACCTTCTGCTCAAAACAGCGCAGGCGAAGATTCTGTTTGTTGACGAGGAAAAGCACGCTCACTACGCGAACAATCCCGGCGGGCTTTCGGATGTTGTGTCCCTCACAAGCGGCGTGGGCGTTTACATCTACGACCTTGACGCCCCGCCTGCCGACATCGAACAGGCGGCCGAGACGGACATTGCGGCGATTTTGTTCACTTCCGGGACAACCGGCAACCCCAAAGGCGTTATGCTGACCCACCGCAACCTTGTCGCCGACTGCTACCTCGCGCAGGGAACGCCCTTGCGCCTGTACCACACCGATGTTTTCTACGCGATTTTGCCCATTCACCACATTTACACGATGCTGGCGGTTTTTATCGAAACTATCAGTGTTGGAGCGGAGCTGGTTTTCGGCAAAAAGATGATCAGCGCGATAATGCTGAAAGAACTGAAAGAAGGGCGCGTTACGATGCTGCTGGGTGTTCCGATGTTGTTCAACAAACTCCTTGCGGGTATTATGCGGGGGATGAAGGCGAAAGGCGCGGTTGTTTTTGGCATTTTACGTTTTTTGATGAAGATTTCTGGCGCTATGAAAAAAACATTTGGGGTAAATCCCGGTAAAAAAGTCTTCGGTGCGGTGCTGGAAAAGGCGTCGCTTTCGACTATCAGGATTTGCATTTCAGGCGGCGGACCGCTTGCGCCGTCGGTGTTTCGCACGTTTAACCAGATGGGCATTGATTTTGTGCAGGGCTACGGTCTTACTGAGACAAGCCCCATTATCGCCTTGAACCCCGTCGAGCATTACAAGGAGACGAGCGTTGGCAAGGTGATTCCGCAGGCGGATATAAAAATCCACGAACCTGACGCGCAGGGAATTGGAGAGATTATCGTGAAAGGCCCGATGGTGATGAAAGGCTACTATAATATGGGCACTGAAACGGAGGCGGTGTTTACCGCTGACGGCTACCTGAAAACCGGGGATTTGGGCTACCTTGACGGTGAAAAATACCTGTACCTTACCGGCCGCTGTAAAAACGTGATTGTTACCGAGGGCGGGAAAAATGTTTACCCTGAAGAAATCGAAAACGAGTTCCAGCTCTTTTTTAACGAGATTGACCAGATTTTGGTGCGCGGCTATATGGCTGACGAAAAAATGAAGAAAGAAGGGATCGAGGCGCTTATCCATCCAAATCCTGAACTGAAAAACCAGAGCGGGCAACCGTACTCCGCCAGTGAACTGAAAGCGATGATGGAAAAAATCGTCTTAGGCGTGAACCAGCAGTTGTTGCCGTACCAGAAAATTGACAGGGTTACCGTGCTGGACAAGCCGATGGAGATGAGTTCCACGAAGAAGATAAAAAGGTTTACGGTGTAGCTTGATTTGACTTGCCAGCGGATAGCAGGTAACGTTACTCGTTTTGCTGAGTGCCTTCTTCCAGCCCAAGCCCGCTGTCGTCCGAGACGACTTCGGGTGCTGCGGCAAGCTTTGCTTTGGAGGATTTTTTCTTGCGCTTTGCCCCGAAGCTCCTGCCCGCATTGTGACCGTTGTTTGTCGCGTAATTAAGCAGCGAAATATATAGAATGAGAACTACCGTTACTGCAATAACTTGCCAAGACGTGATTACCTGCACAAGTAACGTTCTTATTTCTTCGCTGAACATAGTTACATTATCGTACATCTCCGTCTTGTAGTAAAGCAATTGTATGTGAATGAAAGCGAGATTCCCACTTGTTCTGCCGCGGTTCTTCTGCTATCGTGAATACGAAAAGAGCCGTTTTCAAACGGCAAGGAGGAACTATGAAACCAGATTCTGGCTATCCTATCGAGCAGGTTCGCGGGCGTTTTCCCGCGCTGAAAAGAACGCACAACGGAAAGCGCGTGGTGTATTTTGACGGTCCCGGCGGAACGCAATTTTTGGATAGTTCCATACAGGCGATGTGCGGCTACATGACTGGCGGCGGCGCGAACCTTCACGGCAATTTTCCCACAAGCCACGAGACTGAAGAATTGCTGGAGAAAGCCCGCGCTGACATCAAGACGCTTTTTAACGCCCTCGATCACGAGGTGGCATTTGGCCCGAATGCGACAACGATGATGTTTCACACCAGCCGCGCGATTGCCAACCAGTGGAAGGAAGGCGACGAAATACTGCTTTCTGAACTTGAACACCATTCGAACATCGACTCGTGGCGCACAGCGGCGGCGGACAGAAACGTAACGGTGAAGTATATTCCCCTTGACACGAAAACGCTCACGCTGGATATGAGCGCGCTGGCGAAATTGGTAACGTCGAAAACGAAACTGATTGCACTGGGCGCGGCGTCCAACTGCGTCGGGACAATTTCCGATGTCAAGGCTGTGTCCGCGTATGCGAAAAAAGTGGGGGCGGTGTTTTCGCTTGATGCTGTCCACGCCATTCCCCACTTGTACGTTGACATGGAAGATTTAGGTGTTGATATGCTATTTTCTTCCGCGTACAAGTTTTTCGCGGCGCACACAGGAATGGCGGTGATACGCAAAAACCTGTTCGAGCGCCTCGCCGTGTACAAGGTAGCGCCCGCGCCGGATGAGATTCCTTACAGGCTGGAAATCGGCACGCAAAACCACGAGGGCATTCCCAGCATTTCCGAGGCGATACGATTCATTGCCGAGTTTGGTTCGGGCGCGAGTTTGAAAGAGCAAATTATGAGCGGTTACCACGTCATCGAAGAATACGAGAACTCACTTGCCAATTACATCCGCGCGGGCTTGAAAAAAATAGACGGCATCACGCTGTATCAGGCTGCCGATGAAGTTCCCAAAACGCCGACGATTGCTTTCCGCGCGCGGTGCATTTCCCCGCAAGACTTTTGCATTCGGATGTGCGAGGAACACAGCGTCTTTATTGCCGAGGGGCATTTTTACGCCTTCACGTTGGCGAAGAAGTTGGGCATTGCCGACAGCGGCTCGTTCATTCGCGCCGGACTTGCGCCGTACAATTCGATGGAAGAGGCAGACCGCTTCCTTGAAGGCGTTCGCGCAATAATGGCGTAGGGGGAAAATCCCGCTTGCGAATAAGAGGGCTTCACCGTTTTACTGAACAAACCATGAACAGCCCTCTTATTCGTTAAGCCCCGCATCGATGAGCGCAACAAGACTGTCTACCGCGCTTTGTTCGTCGTCTCCCTGGGCGCTGATCTCTATGTGAGTGTCCTTCTTCAGCATCATAGCCATCACCAACGCAATCGATTTGGCAGAGCAGCTTTTAACGGCTGCGCCGCCTTCGTCAAGTTTTGTGACGGTAATATCCGAACTATATTTTTTCGCCTCTCGTGTAAACAGTGATCCCGGTCTGGCATGTAATCCAGATTTATTGATCAGCATAGTTTTTTTTGCATACATACAATCCCCCTATTATTAAAACATTAAAACTTCACGTTAAAAGTTCATCCATCTCTGCTTTGAGTAATTCTTCAATTTGACAAGCCATCGTCAAAGCCTGAAGTTTACCAACCAATTGCTGAGCCTTGTCCATGGTAAGTTTGCTAATTACACGTTTTACCGCCGGAACATTGTATCCCGTCATGCTAAACTTTTTTATCCCCATACCAATGAACGCCATCACTGCCATGGCGTCTCCACCGATCTCGCCGCACACACTCAAACTCTTTCCCGCCTTTTCAAAAGCCAGACTAACTTGATGAATCAGCTTAAACATTGCAGGATTGTAACTTTGATAATACATAGCTACATTGGAGTTCAGTCTGTCAACAGCCATGAGATACTGACAGAGATCGTTGGTTCCTATACTGGCAAAATCAACCTCGTGCACGACAACATCTGCCAGTACGGCAATGGCGGGTATTTCTATCATAATACCCACGGGCATTTTTTCGTTAAACAAATATCCTTCTTTTCGCAGCTCCTGCTTGCACTCTTCCACATGCGCTTTCGCCTTCTGAATATCTTCTATGCTGCCCACCATGGGAAACATCAATGCCAAGTTCCCGTGGGCGCTTGCTCTCAAAGCTGCTCGAAGCTGGGTCTTAAATACGTCGAGCTTTTGAAAGCAAAGTCTCAGGGCGCGGCAGCCGAGAAAAGGATTATCCTCTTTGGGCAGGTGCATACTTTCAAGCGTTTTATCGCCGCCTATATCCAGCGTGCGGAGTATCACCTGCCTTTCACCGTAGGTTTCCACCGCTTTTTTATACACATAGTACTGCTGGTTTTCGCTGGGCAATTCTTTTCCCTGCATAAAAAGAAACTCACTTCGAAAAAGCCCTACACCGTCAGTATACGCCGCAGCTTCCAGTTCTTCATCGTTTACCGAACCGATATTGAGAAATATGTCTATTCGCGTTCCGTCTGCCATGACAGGATCAATCGAGCGGAATGTTTGCAATTCTTTTATTGTGTGAAGATAAGCGGCTTTCTTTTTTTCGTATTCGGCAGTTTCTTGTTCGTTGGGTTGCACGAGAAGATCACCGTCTACAGCGTCAACAATAACGGCGATATTATTTTGTATCGAAGCCATCACGCCGCTTACACCCAACAAAGCAGGTATCTCATAACTTCTGGCAATAATTGCCGAATGCGAAGTATTGCCTCCCGTTTCGGTAACAATCGCGAGCACGTTTTTTTTATTCAACGTAGCTGTATCAGACGGTAAAAGATCGTGGGCACAAATAACGACGGGATGATCAAGCTGCGAAAGATTTTTTTCTTCCTGCCCCGCCCAAATTCGAAGGATACGATTTTTTACATCCCGAAAATCGGCGCTACGCTCCTGCATCAGCTCATCATCCATTTCGGAAAAAATCTGCGCGTACTTTTCATACACTGTATCAATAGCGTATTCACCGTTATGGGATTCTTCGTTGATTAAAGCAAGTATTTCATCAACAATAGTTTCATCGCACAGAATATCTTCATGGGCTTCAAATATTCCAACTTTATCGGTATCCTCGGCAGACATCTTTTCTTGCAGTTTTTTTATTTCGTCTGCCGCCTTTTTTGTAACTTCACTAAACCGATACCTATGCTCTGCTTTTTCATCTGCGGAGATGTTGTGTTTGTCAATCGTTGCTGTAAATGGCGTGTACACAAAAGCCTTACCGAGAGCTATACCTTTAGACACTGGCAATCCCTTAAAAACCATTTCTCCTCCACAATAAAAGTTATCGAACAAGTCCACTGTTAAAAAGCGGAGGCTAACCTCCGCTCAAAACACTTAGGTAAAAAGAGCGTCTTGCAGCTTTCGCAATTGTATCATAAGGGAACTTTCATCCAGCTTTACATCGGCATAGGTGATCAATTCGCCTTTTTTTATATCCCTGAGAACCTGGGTTTTTTTATTTACCAGACCCATTGGGAGCATATTTTTCGCTTTTGCTTCTTTCGCTGAAACAAAAGTGCCCCGGATCGTAAAGCCGCCAATTCCATCAAGATTCTCTCCGGCTTTCAGATCCCGTTTGGCAATTGTCGCCGTCTCCGCAACCAGCCCGAAACGCGGAACGATGGTCGGCACCTGATCGATGCACGCTTTGGCTACAGTAAGCGGCGTTTCCAAACTGCACAAATGGTACGGTCTGTACAGCACATAATTTGGCCCGCTGCCCATGTGCAGATACTCAAACTCGTGGTTAATACACGGCAAGTGAGAGGCGATGATGATAAAAACCCCTGGGGTAATACCGTTAATATATTCTATAGTCCGATAACTTGAAAGTATCCCGCCCCGCCCTTCGCTTTTCAGGGAAAGAAGATCGGGCAGCTCTTTGACCTGGGCGCTTGGGCCGTGCGCGCCCATAACATCAGGAAGAAAGCCTGTGGCATTCGCCATAGCGGTCATTTCCACCA
>WQZT01000005.1 GCA_009780595.1 Treponema sp.
ACTCCGAACGCGCTGTACACTATCGCCGCCGAAGTCCCAATGGCAATGAGCGAGTCCATCGTCGGGCTGTGCCTGAGCAGTGCGGCAAAACCGGCAGTGTAAAATTTATACCCGGCAATGACGATGGGTATCATCAGTGCAATCTGCGCGATGGCAAAGTTCAGCGGCGAAAAATCCGGGTGAACAAAAGCCGGAACAAACAGAGACAGCCGGGGAAACATCGGCGTCATACAGATATACAGCAAGGGAAGGGCGAACACAACCGCCGTAATAAACTTGCGCCGCAACGTTCTGGTTTCCCGCTCCTTGCGCGCCTTGTCCTCGTCGTACTGGTTTTTCTGCGGCTTGACAACTGTGTACCCCGCTGCCTCGATTGCCGCGTGCAGGGCGGCAAGGTCAATCGTTTGCGGATTGTAGCTCACCGCCGCTTTCTCGGCGGCAATATTCACCGCCGCGCTTTCCACACCTTCAAGGGCTTTCAGAGCTTTTTCCACAGTTTGGGCGCACACTGCACAGCTCATGCCAGCAACATTTATTGTTGTATGTTCGCTCATGGTATTATTATACCAGTGCGTATAGTTTACACAAGTCCTCGGGATTTTAGCTGGTCAAACAAAAACAGGGGCTTTTCGGCCCCCGATATATAAAAGCCGGAATATTTCCAGCCACTAACGGGGTGTGTAAACATTCAAACCCCGTGCCAGCAGTATACACCCGTTCGTCTGCCTGAGTAACCCCGCAGGTGCAGGTAGCGTGATGTCTCAAAATAAAAGCTAACCAAAGCAAAAAAAACAGTAAAAAATGCTTGACAGCTATTTATGGAGCGTGATATGATTTTTCTAAACAATAGGAGGAAAAGGACAACCGTAGGTTGGCTCCCTCCGTTTTCATTAGGAGGATTCAAAATGAAGAAAATTCTCATTGGTTTAGTGGTTTTTGCCGTTGCCGTCGGAGGGGTGTTCGCGCAAGGGTGGACATTCAATGGCACGGTGGACGGAGGATTGGGGCTGTACTTCCTGCAGGATCAAGACGATCCCATTGTTGCACCGCTGACTCATTCCCAAACGGATAACAGTTTCCGCACTACCTTACTTACACGGTTTACAAATGATGATAAAAACGTTGGTGCGGACTTTCAGTTAAGAGCAGAAGGTTTTGCAAGATTCAACACCGACCTTATGGCTTGGTTTGACTATGCCTACGGCTGGCTTTCCTTCAACAACTCAATGTTCGTAATTAAGGGTGGACGTGTAAATGACACGACCTTTAGTGCGCTTGACAGAATGTTTGGTGGGGATAATGGCGAAGGGTTAGGGTTGATGCTGACAGTGAAGCCTGTTGAAAACCTATACTTTGGTTTTGGTGCCTATTCAAATACAACAGAATCCAGAAAACCAGAAGATTCAAATAGTGATTTATCTTCAGCGCCACAAATTGGCACTTCCGATCAGCCACAAGGGAACTTTGCTGTATCATATATGATGCCCGAAGTTTTCAAAGTTGTAGCGGGCGTTAGCAATAGAACCGCACGCTCCAAGCGTGAAGCAATCACAAGCCGCGATAGTGGGGTAGCTTCTCAGACTTACTTAAGTTTTCAGTACTTGGGCGTGTCCAGTCTCCATGCAGCGCTCACTGCACGACTGCGTAATGTTGAAGAGTTTTCTGATTTGGGTATTATGAACTTCTACGTTACCCTTGGACATACCGGGCTTGTTGATGGCTTGGATCTACGCTTGGGCGGTAGCGTTGGTTTGAACAGTGTAGATAACAGTGATATGCACGTGTGGGCAATGCTTGGGGCTTACTATCAGGCTACTGACTGGCTGCAGCCTCGTCTTGATGCCCACTTCGTAATGGGCGGTACGGCAGGCGGTTATAATAAGATGCAGACTTTGCATAATACCTACTGGATACTCACCAATGAAACTTGGAACAAGGACGATATGTTTGTTCAATTGCGACCTGCATTCCGCTTCTCTGTCAGCTCCAACGCCAGTTCCTTCTTTGAATTAGGCGGGCTCATTAATATCGACTTAGGCGATAAAGACAAAGCCTCTGGTGCTTCTTGGGGTGGAAATCACGGTATAAACTCTGCGGCATACGCTTCTGTTCGCGTAGTTTTCTAGTATACGTTACAACTGATTGCGGTCTTACCGACTGCAATCAGCGTTTTCTGGTAAATGCGAGCCGCCTCTTCGGGCGGCTCGTTGTTTTTGTGTTGGTTGACATTTGCTTTTATTCTGTACTACCATGAATAGTACAAGGAGAAAACAATGGACTTGGAATATACCTATTGGCAAGATGGCGCATTTTTTGTTGGATTTCTGAATGATTTCCCTGATGATTCCACGCAAGGTGTTTCCTTAGCCGAACTTGAAGAAGCCCTCATTGAAATCTACGAAACCAAACAGGAAGAAAAAAAGCATCTTGCAACAATTCGAAAAATTGGCAGGATAAAATTACCTGCATGAAAAGGGAAAAATTGCTTGAACAGGTGCATAAATTTGGCGCTGTTTTTATTCGACATGGAAAAAAGCATGATATTTATGAAAATCCTCGTACCCATGAGTTTACTTCTATTCCTCGCCATTTAGATATAAATGAATATACAGCAAAAGGTATAATCAAGAAATTGTCAAAATAAAAGACGGTTCTGTACTCTCGATTTCAACGCCTAGAACAAAGCCTCGCGCGGCTTGCTTGACTGAAGTGGCGCGGACTTACATAATAGCTACTATGAAACGCAGATTAATCACTTCCGCTCTCCCCTATGTGAACAATGTTCCGCATTTGGGGAATCTTATTCAGGTTCTTTCCGCCGATGTATTCGCCCGGTTTTGCAGGCTTCGAGGATATGAAACGCTGTATGTGTGCGGCACCGACGAGTACGGGACCGCAACTGAAACCCGCGCTGCTGAGGAGGGTGTAACGCCCCGCGAACTGTGCGACCGTTACTACGCACTGCACGACAGCATTTACCGCTGGTTCGGGATTGCGTTTGACAAGTTCGGGCGCACGTCAACGCCAATTCAAACCGAAGTTACGCAGGATATTTTTCGCAAGCTCGATGAGGCGGGGCTTATTGCCGAACGCGAAATCCAGCAGCTTTACTGTTCTTCGTGCGAGCGCTTCCTGGCGGATCGCTACGTTTTGGGAACTTGCCCGCACTGCACATCGGCGAATGCCCGCGGGGATCAGTGCGAGGACTGCGGCAAGCTGCTTGACCCGACTGAATTGAAAGACCCGAAATGTTCGAGTTGCGGCGCGGCTCCGCGTGTGGAAAAAACCAAGCACCTGTATATCGACCTCCCTAAAATCAAAGACCGGCTTGAGGAGTGGATTAAAACCGCCTCGGTGAAGGGTTTCTGGGCGAACAATGCGATTCAGATGACGCAGGCGTGGATTCGGGACGGGTTGCGCGAGCGCGCTATCACCCGCGACCTGAAGTGGGGCATTCCCGTGCCAAAGCCTGGCTACGAAAAAAAGGTTTTTTATGTGTGGTTTGATGCGCCGATTGGCTACCTTTCGATAACGGGGAATCTGGCGCTGGAGCGGGGCAAGGACTGGCGCGCATTTGTCGATTACTGGTGGAAAAGCCCCGGCGAAACCGAACTGTTCCAGTTTATCGGCAAGGACAATATTCCTTTCCACACAGTGATTTTCCCGTCGAGCCTTTTGGGGAGTGGCGAGAACTGGACAATGCTGCACCACATGTCGTCGAGCGAGTATTTGAATTACGAAAGCGGGAAGTTTTCCAAATCGCGGGGAATTGGCGTTTTCGGTACTGATGCGATTGAGACTGGAATCCCTGCGGACGTGTGGCGTTTTTATATTTTCTATAATCGCCCGGAAAAGTCGGATGCGCTTTTTACGTGGAAGGATTTTCAGGAGAAGGTAAACAGCGAGCTTATCGGCAACCTCGGGAATCTTGTCAATCGCACGCTTTCGTTTGCAAGCCGCTACTATGGTGGAGAGATTTCGTGCGGCGGCGATGATGGGTTTTTTGGCGACAGCGGCGAGTTTTGGACAACGGTTCGGGGCTATGAAGAGAAAATTGCCGCCGCCTTTGAACGCGCGGAACTGCGAGACGCTTTTCACCTTGTGTTTCAGTTGTCCTCGTTTGCCAATAAAACGTTTCAGGACGGCGAGCCGTGGAAAAAACGAGTCGACGATCCTGCCGCAGCGCAAGCTCTTATCGGCAACTTGTGCTATGTGGCGCGGGACATCGCCGTTCTGATTCATCCCGTTATGCCGCACGCCGCCGAACACATCGCGTCGTTCTTTGGGCTGACCTTTGACGGCGGCAAACTTGCGTGGAGCGTGCTTGGAAAGCGCGAAGGGCTGCAGCGGGTTGTAAAGTGCGATGTTCTTTTTTCCAAACTCGAAGATGACAAAATCGCGGAACTGCGGGAGCGCTTTTCCGGAAGCCAGAAAGATCGCGCTGTGGAAACTCCCGCGCCAACAGCGGCTGCAGCTGTTTCTGCGTCCACGCCCGCCGTAACTAACGCTGCTCCTGCGCTTGAACCTGCTGAACCTGCGGATATTCGCTTTGCAAAAACGCTTGACTTGCGCGTGGCGAAAATCGTCAAAATCGAGCGGCATCCGAAGGCGGACAAGCTCTACATCGAAACGCTGGAACTGCTGAACGCTGAAGGCGCTGTCGAACAGCGGGTAATCGTTTCAGGGCTTGTGCCATATTATAAGGAAGAAGATTTACTCAACAAGAATATTCTTCTGGCGTACAACTTAAAGCCCGCGAAACTGCGAGGCACGGAAAGCCGGGGGATGCTTCTTGCCGCCTCCGACCGCGAAGGAGCGCCCGCGCCGGATGGTTCGCCGACTGAGCGGGTTGAGGCGCTCGATGCGGCGGATATTCCGCTGGGAACGCGGGTAACGCTCGATGGGCTTGCGTCTGTCGAGCCTCCCGCCGAAATCGACATCGACACGTTTTTCTCGATACCCATCGAGGTGCGGGACAACGTTGTCATGTCCGGCGGCAGGGCGCTCTTGCTTGACGGAAAGCCGGTAAAGACAAAGGTTGTCGCGCAGGGAGCAGTCCGCTGACAACGCCCCCGAATGCCGTTCGTGTACGCTCTATCCGGCGAGCGGAGCTTTCCGCTTGCGATGCCGCCGCTGTTTTTTTGCAGTCCGCATTGTGGGGCAATTTTAAAGCGCGGTTTGGCTGGGAGGCGCTCGCCTTTGAGGTTCAGTGGGAAACGGGCGGTAACGTTTCCGCCACGCCGTTGCTGGCGTTGCGCCGCTCGTTCTCGCTCGGCGCGGCAATTCACTTTTCGCTGATCTACATTCCCTGGGGGCCGCAGTTGCCCACTGCCGTTCCCGTTCACACAGACGCTGAACGCTGGGCTGCGCTGAAAGAGCTGGCGGCGGCGCTGAAAGGGCATGTGCCGCCTGACACGGTTTTTATCCGCTTCGATCCTCCGTGGTACACAGCGGAGGAAAATCCGCCGGAAGAACCAGCGGCGGCATTCGTTCCGGAAGCGCAAATTCCGCCGCCCTTCGTGCGCGCCAGTGCCGACGTTCAAGCTCCGGATACGGTGCTTGTCGATCTCGCCCCGCCAATGGAAGATATTCTCGCCCGGATGAAACCAAAGTGGCGGTACAATGCCCGGCTTGCCTTGAAAAAGGGCGTTACCGTGCGCCGCGCCGCCGCCGAAGAAATGTCAGTGTTTTACGATCTTCTGAAAGAAACTGCCGAGCGGGATGGCATCGCCATTCACAGCGCGGAATATTACCGAACGTTGCTTGACCGCGGCAAGGTTGCTGGCGGTTGCGCCGCCGCCGACACGCGGCTGTACCTCGCCGAGCACGAAGGCGATGTGCTTGCTGGAATTGTAACGCTTTTTCGCGGGCGGGAGGCGGTGTACCTGTACGGCGCGTCATCGGGCAAAAAGCGCAGCTTGATGTCGCCGTATGCTCTGCAAGTTCAGGCGATGCAGGACGCGAAAGACGCCGGGTGCGCCGAATACGACCTGTTCGGCATTGCCCCCAGCAGCGATCCTTCTCACCCGATGGCAGGGCTGTATCGTTTCAAAACCGGCTTTGGCGGAAAGATTGTTCACCGCCCGGGAAGTTGGGACTTTCCCTGCCGCCCCATCGTGTACCGCCTTTTCCGCACCGCCGAAGCGCGGCGGAGAGCACTGCGAAAAATGCTGCTGTCTTTCAGGAAAAAACTGGCGCATTAGCCGTTGGCTAATTCGCAACGGCGGCGGTGTTTTACGTCAGATCGTGATTAACATGTTCAGGCAATATTTTGCCACACGAGTTTTTAAAAGCTGGCGCAGACTTTCTTTTTCTGAAAGCGTGTTAGACTTTTACCTAGACATTGATTATTATGTAATATCGATCGTAAATATCTAACAGTGCGCGATAGAAAGTGTTTTGGAGGAATTGTGTCTGCAATAGAATCTGCAACTGCCGCAAAAACGGCAAAGGTCGCCAACCGCTGGATAATCGCGGTTGCCGGAATCGTAATACAGGCTTGTCTGGGGACAGTCTACGCATGGAGCGTATTTCCGCGCCCGCTGAACGCCGCGCACGGGTGGGCAATGCCCAGCATCACCGTGGCGTTTACGATTGCTATTTTCGTTATGGCGTTTTCCGCCGCAGTCGGCGGCTACATTCTTGACTCCAAAGGACCGCGTGTTGTCGCCACCGTTGGCGGCGCTTTTTTCGGCGCGGGCATCCTCGTTACCGGATACGCCGCCCACATCGGCTCGCTGCCCCTCATCTATTGTGGCTACGGACTTCTGTGCGGCATCGGGCTGGGCTTTGGCTACATCACACCGATTGCCACGCTGGTCAAATGGTTCCCCGACAAGCGCGGGCTTATTACCGGACTTGCGGTGATGGGCTTCGGCTTGGGGTCGGGGATGATGGCGTGGCTTGCACCGGGAATGATTGCAAAAATTGGCGTGCCCACTACGCTGTACATTTTTGGCGGCGTTTTCTTTGCGGCTGTGGTTGCCGCCGCGCAGCTTATGGTTGCACCTCCCGCCGGATACAGCCCGCCGGGATGGACACAGCCAGCCGGAACATCGGCGGCTTCGGGAATGACGCTCGGCGAAGCTCTCCGCACGAAATACTTTTACCTGTTCTGGGTGATGTTGTTTTTGAACGTTACCGCTGGAGTTGCTGTCATTTCGCAAGCATCACCGATGGCGCAGGAGTTTATGAAGAACAGCACTATTCCGGTTGATTCTCAGGCGGCGGCGGCTGGTTCTCTGCTGCTCCTGTTCGCAATTTTCAACGGGCTTGGCCGCCTCATCTGGGCATCGCTTTCGGATAAAATCGGGAGGCGGACAGTGTTTTTTATTCTGTTCGCTTCTCAGGCAATTCTCTTTTTCGTTCTGTATATCGCGCCGCCGAGTCTGCCGCTGTTTGTCATCCTCATCTGCTACCAGTACGCTTGCCTAGGCGGCGGATTTGCGACAATGCCCGCCTACGCCGCCGACACGTTCGGAACAAAGTACGCCGGGCGGATTTACGGCTGGATGCTCACCGCGTGGGGAATAGCCGCTGTTGCCGGCCCGACCGTCTACGCCAGAGTGTACCAGTCCTCCGGCAGCTACACCCGCGCGTTGCTGTACACGGCGGTTATGTTTGTCTTTGCGTTGCTTATCCCCGCCCTTTCCGCCCCGAAGAAAGCAGGTACCGCTTAGCCGCCTGTGTCCGCCTGCCGAGTTCAGCGGGCGGATTGCAAATTAAAAATTGATAATAAATCAAATGTAATTATCCGGCAAACGTGCGCCTGTATTCTGCCAGCTCCTTGTAAACAGTTTTTAGACTTTCATAGGATTTATCGAATATCGAAAACAGCGAGTTATATTGCTCCGCTAAAGCGGCATTTGGCGTTATTACCTTTTCAACTTTATTAAAGCGGCTGATTGCTTGGTAATCCTTAAACGCGCCTATGCCGATACCGCCGCAAACAGCAGCGCCGAGACTAGTCGCCTCCTCTCTCAGAACCGGAACGGTCAGAGGCTTTTGCCAAATATCGGAAATTATCTGCAGCCATACATCGCCCTTTGCCCCTCCGCCGATAAGAATTACTTCGTTGATACCGCCTGCTATACCATTTTCCAGAATACCTAAAATAATTTTCAGGTTAAAAGCAACCCCCTCCAAAACCGCCCTTGAAATGTCTCCTTTACCGGAGTTTACCGAAAGGCCGATAAACGCGCCCCTCGCGTCATGATTCCAACGGGGAGATCGTTCACCAAGGAGGTACGGCAGATAAATGAGACCGTTTGCGCCAGGTGATGAAGCGGCAACACCCGCGTTAATTAAGTTGTAGGGATTCTCGTCGCATTGCCGCGCTTGCGTCATTTCTTCGCCGCACAGCGTATTTCTGTACCAGTTGTAGGAATATCCGGCTGCTTGCATAGTTCCGCAGGGTGTATACAGCTCCGGATCAAGGTGCACCCAGTTAAAAGTACGCATGTGGGGATCGTACACAGGCTTGCGACTTGCAAGAGAAATCCACGAAGAAGAACCCAGCACATTGTAAGCGCTGCCTTCGCTTACCACTCCCGCTCCAACACAGGCGCAACTTCCGTCTCCGCCCCCAATGATCACCGGCGTTCCTTCCAGTAGCCCCGTTTCCCGCGCAGCCCTGGCACTTACGCTGCCAGCCCGATCCGATGAAGGATGAGGATCGGGGAGCAGAGAGCGGGGAATTCCCAGCTCGTTGATGCTCTGTTCATCCCAGTCTTTTTTATCGAGGTTGAACAAATTCGTTGATGATGCATCGCTGTAATCGGTAACAAAATTTCCAGTCAATTTGTGGATAATGAAATCTTTTGCGTTGAGCATTTTATAAGAACGCTTGTAGACAGCGTTCTCGTTATCCCTAACCCACAGCAGCTTGGCGGCGGAGTACGAAGCGCTGATACGATGCCCCGTTACGCGGTACACATATTCCATCCCAAGTTTCTTTTCCATTTCTTCGGCTTGCCGGGTCGAACGGGTATCCGCCCATGTAATAATAGGACGCAAATGATTGCCTTCGCTATCGACAAGAAGGCAGCCCATCATCTGAGCGCTGAAACATATCCCCGCAACATCGGCAGGTGTTACGCGGGCTTTTTCCAAAAGCTGCTTTCCTGAAAGGCACACGGCTTTCCAAAAATCTTCCGGGTTCTGCTCTACCCAGTCGTTGCATGGATATGAAACGGGATACTCATAAAGAACAGATGCCCCCAATTCACCGTCAAGTGAAAAAAGAGTTGCCTTGTTCCCGGTTGTTCCAAGATCGTGTGCCAAAATATACTTTGCCATTTGTTCTACATATCCCTTGTATTAAAAAATAACGCCGGAGCTACCTCCGGCGTTCATAGGACAATCAACAGCGATTACTGGTAAATAACCGCCTGTACTTCAGGGCTGTCAATATTATTCTTATCAGCCCACACTATACCAGTGTCAAACACTTTCGGTACTGGAAGCCCCTTGTAGGCATCGTGCGCAAACTGAATTGCCTGATAACCAATCAGCCTGGGATTCTGCTGGATAGCTCCGTGAAGAGTGCCGTCTCTAATGGCATCCAACTGAAGCCTTCCTGAGTCAAAGCCTATTCCGATAACTCGCCCTACTCTGCCGGTGTTTCTCAGTGCGTTCGCAAGCCCGATAGCTGTGCCTTCGTTACAGGCGTAAAATCCCGCAAGATCGGGATTGGCTATCAGCACAGATGTAACTTCCGCTTCGGCAACAAAGGGATCAACGCCGTAAACAACAGCTACAATCTCGATGTTAGGATATATGTCCCTCGCCGCGTTGAGAAAGCCATCGCGCCGTTCCGTCTGAGTGGTGTTCGTCATATCACTGGCGATAACGGCAACTTTGCCGCTCATGCCGCCAAGAGCTTCATTCATTTTCGTAGCCGCTGTTGAACCGGCTTCCAAGCTGTTAGTAGCGACAAAACTGCTCACATTGGTATCCGGTCTGACAGTGGCATCAAATGTTACAACGGGAATACCCTGGGCGACGGCTCTGGCGACAAGCGACTCCTGCGCCACGGCATCAAGGGCGGCAAAAGCAATCGCCGACGGACTTCTCACTAGCGCCGTTTCAAACATATCGGTTTGCACATCAATGTCCGCTTCGCTTTCCGGTCCGACAAAATTGATGGTAACACCAAGTTCATCCGCAGCCTGCTTCGCACCCGTGTAGACATTCTGCCAGAACTCGTGCAAAAATCCCTTGGACACAACTTCGATGTGGATCGCGTCAGGAGCACGCCCACCGCCGCGATTACACGCCCCAAGCACCAATCCTCCCGCGATCACGCTCACCAGCAGCACCATTAAAACCAACTTCTTCATATTTCCTCCAACTGTTTTACGGACTGTGTCCGTGTGTTTATTTATATCAATAACAGCAACAGCGTTATTGACGAAAGCCTATTTTTCCCTGCGCCGCACAATATCAAGATATACCGCGCCCAAAATGATAATACCGATAATGACCATTTGCCATTGCTGGGGAACGGCAATTATTCTAAGCCCGTTGGTCAACACCGTAATAATGAACGCTCCGATAACAGTTCCCAAAATGCGACCTTGCCCGCCGGAAAGGGAAGCACCGCCTATAACAGCCGCGGCAATTGCGTCAAGTTCAAAACCCGGCCCCAGCGAGGGCTGGGCTGACGCGATACGGCTAGCTATTACAACTCCGGCAATACCGCAGAAAAAACCGCATATCGAATACATTGCGACTTTCCACCGTTTTGTGTTGATGCCGGATAAGCGCGCAGCTTCCTCGTTTGAGCCAATCGCGTAACAGTAACGGCCAATTATCGTCTTGGACAGAATAAACGCGGCGCCACCTGCACACACAAAGAAAACAAAAGCCCCCGCCGGTATTCCTAAAATAGGCCAGGTGGCAAGCCGGGTAAAAAGCGGAGTTTCGGAAAAGTGAATTGGTCGCGCGTCGGTTATGACAAGGTTAAGCCCTCTGGAAATATTCATCATCCCCAATGTGGCTATAAACGGAGGCAGCCTTAAATAAGCAACGCTCAGCCCGTTGACAAAACCGCAGAGCATCGAGGCAAGAATTCCCGCCGCGATTCCCACCGGAATAGGAAGCCCCAGATTAGTCAGAGCGACGCCGACAAAGACAGCTCCAAAAATCATCACCGTTCCTACAGATAGGTCAATGCCTCCGCTTATAATAATGAATGTAATTCCCACAGCAAGAATACCGTTTACCGCCGTCATATTCAGAATGTTGATCAAGTTTGGCGTGGTTAAGAAAAACGGAGAAGCAATACTGAAAATAATGAAAAGAATAATAAGGCTTGAAAAGGCAAGTATCGTTTGCATCGCCCTTGTATCAATTCGTTTATGTAATTGCGTTTGTTTTACCATTTTATCTCCTCTGCTGTGCATTTAGATTTCATGCAGTTTTATCTCCACGCAAGGTGGCATCGGCACGTAATGTGGCGTAGTGCATTATCTTTTCTTGAGTGCTTTCTTCCGCGTCAAGCGTTGCCGTTATTCTGCCTTCGCACATTACCACTACGCGGTGGCTCATGCGGAGTATCTCCGGCAACTCGGAAGAAACCATAATTATCGACTTTCCACGTTCCGCCAGCTCGTTCAGGAGCTTGTATATTTCACTTTTTGCGCCCACATCAATGCCTCTTGTAGGTTCGTCAAAAATCAAAATATCACAGTCCCTCACCAGCCATTTCCCAATGACAACTTTTTGCTGATTACCGCCGGAAAGATTTTTAACCTGTTGTTCAATGCTTGGCGTTTTTGTTTTTAGGCGCTCCGCATATTGCACGGCGACACTTCGCTGTTTCTTTTCATCAAGCACACCAAATATTTTTAAGAATTTTCCTATGGCAGCCATAACGGTATTTTCTTTTACCGTCATATTCAGCGCAAGACCGAAACGTTTGCGATCTTCCGACAAATAACCAATTCCATTTTCCACGGCATCTTTTGTATTTCTTATGGCAATCTTTTTTCCTTTGATAAAAATCTCGCCTGCTTCCATTGGGTCTGCCCCGAAAATAAGCCGCATCGTCTCGGTTCTGCCCGCGCCCATAAGCCCCGCAAAGCCGAGAATCTCGCCCCTGCGTAAATCAAAAGAAACATCTTTCACCATACGCCCGCGGCTGAGATTTCTCACTTCAAGAATATTTTCTCTTTGGGATGTATCCTCGCGGGCGTGCCGTGTTTCAAAAATCTCCCGCCCTACCATCTGGGCGATAATCTGTTCGGTGGTAATTTCCTTCATCAAAGATGTGGTTATATAACTTCCATCCCTCATAATTGTAACCCTGTCGCAGATTTGCCGAAGCTCCTCCATTCGATGGGAAATATACACGATACCCTTGCCCTGCTCGCGCAACCCGCGTATGACGTTAAACAGTTTTTCAATCTCCGAATCGCTCAGCGCCGATGTCGGCTCATCCATAATAAGCACATCCATATTAAAAGACAGAGCCTTTGCTATTTCTACCATTTGTTGCTGGGCAACAGTAAGAGACGACACCAAAGAGCGGGAATCAAGATCAAGATTAATTAAATCGAAAAGTTCTTTCGTCTTGCGGTTAATTTCTTTTTCGTCTACTAAAAACGGGAGGGATTTTTTCTGTTCCCGACCAATAAAAATATTTTGCGCCGCGCTCAGGTGCTTCATCAAATTAAGTTCCTGATGAATAATACTTATTCCACTGTCCAGCGCCTGTTTCGCGTTTTGCAGTTCTATATTGTTGCCCCGAAGTTTGACGCTACCGGAATCTTTCAAATAAACACCGGACAAGATTTTCATGAGGGTTGATTTACCCGCACCGTTTTCCCCGATGAGGGCATGCACCTCCCCGGCAAGAAGCTCAAAACGACAATTGTTAAGAGCATGAACACCAGAGAATTTTTTTTCTATCCCTTCCATTTGAACCAGAAACCTACTCATATAAAACCGTACGTTCCTTTAAGTCATAATATAATGACATTATTATGTTATCATGTTAAAAACAAGCTGTCAACACAAAAAATCTAAATATTATCCTATTGTTATCGTACGTTGGGTTTTACAAATGCAACCACAATTATCAACAGGAGATTTTTAATGAGGTTTTACTTGTAGCTTTCTTGATTTATATTTTTACAAATATTCTAGCCTAAATGTTATGCGCCCTTTTACACGATGTTCGCACATGACGTGCCGGACAGCACCTCAATGAGATTTTGCACTGCCATAAAAGCCATCGCCTCAGTTGCCTCAACGGTGTGTGCGGATGTGTGCGGGGTAAGCACAACATTTTCCAGTTCAAAAAGCGGCGATTTCACAGGCGGCTCTTCCTCGTACACATCCAGCCCCATCCCACCCAGATGCCCGGATGCGAGGAAGTCATACGCCGCCACTTCATCGATAAGCCCGCCCCGGGCGGTGTTCACGATGACGGCGCCTTTTTTCATAGTCCGCATCGCATCCGCAGAAATGATACGCTTTGTTCCTTCTGTTAGCGGTAAGTGGAGGCTGATAAAGTTTGCCTCCTTGATAACCGTGTCAAAATCCGCCGGGACAATGCCGTTCGCCTGAGCGTATTGGGTATCCATATATGGATCAAAAGCGATAACATTCATCGAAAAGCCTGCAGCCCGCCGGGCAACAGCTTTGCCAATTGCGCCAAGTCCCAAAATACCAAGTGTTTTGCCGTACAGTTCGATACCGCTTGAACGCAGCCATTGACCGTCGCGGGTTTTCCGGTCAAGGAGCGGCACTTTTCGCGCGACAGAAAGCAGCAACGCAAAGGCAAGGTCGGCAACAGCTTGCGTGTTCGCGCCGGGAGTATTGCAGACAACAACGTTTCTCGTTTTTGCCGCCGCCAAGTCCACCCGGTCAACACCAACGCCGTAGCGGGAAATCACTTTGAGGCGATCAGTGTTTTCAATCACGGCGGCGGTATAATAATCAAGACCGGCGATACAGCCATCACAGCCGTCAAGAAGGGGAATAAGCTCATCCTGCAAAAGCGGCTTGCCCGACGGATTAAACACAAGAGAGTCGGCAAACGATTTCAGTTCTGTCATAGCCGGACTATTGGAATCTGGTTTGAAAGAAGTCGGGGTAACAAGTATCTTCACAAATCGCCTCATTTAACACTGATATAAATTGGTATAAATATGTAATTACATATTAGTATTGTTATTTTTTTTTGTCAACGCCGGAACTCTAGCATAAAAGATATTCAGCAGTCTTTACATTTTTTACATCTTTAATTATTATTAAGCCATGATAGACTTTATCAAACTCGATAAAGACATTCCGGTTCCTCTGTATTATCAGTTAAAAAAGCAGATTCTATCTTTAATTGAAAACAGAACACTGAAAGAGGGCGAATTGCTCCTCCCGGAAAACGAACTGTGCAGACTGCTGAATATCTCGCGGCCTACTATTCGTCAGGCTTTCACCGAACTGGTAAACGAAGGGTACTTAAACCGCTACAAGGGCAAGGGCACTTTTGTTTCCAATCCAAAGGTGAACGACCGCTTTTTCAGCAAGTTAAACAGTTTCCAGGACGAAATGGTTGAAAAGGGCTACAATCCAAAAACGTATGTGGTCAAGATTGAAAAGATAAGCGCCCACCCTCAAGCAAACGAGCGGCTGTCCCTGCCGCTGGATGCGCCGCTTATATATCTGAGCAGGGTGAGGTCGGTTGATACAACTCCGCTGGTGTATGTTGAAACGTTCCTGCCCTACGATGAATACAAGCGGCTGCTGCAGGTGAATTTTACCACGAACTCTCTGTATGATTCGCTGGAAAAACTGTACTGTGTGCGAGTTACCAGCGTCAGGCGGGAGTTTACGGCGGTGAACGCCGGGGCGCAGGAGGCGGAGCTGCTGCAAATCGCGCGAAACAAGGCGCTGATACAAGTCAAAACTGTCGCCTATTCCGGCGATACGCCCAATCCGGTAGAGTTTTCCATTGCCCGCTATCGGGGAGACCTGAACAAGTTTACCGTGGAGCTATCCCGCTAACGGCATTTTTTGTCCCATTGACAAACTCTGATAATAACATAATAATGTCATTACATTATTATGTATTGAGGAGATTTGGCAATAGTGCAGGTAGCAAAAGTTCCTACATTTTATTTTATTGGCGTTCAGACAGGCACGTCGTCGATTATGACGGTGTTTCCAAAATGGGCGAAAGCTCTTGGGTTGCAGGCCGAAATGAAAGGCATCGATCTGCCTCTGCACGCTCCCGCAGAAGAGTACCGCACAGTAGTTCAGTTTTTGAAACATGACGAGCTGTCTGTGGGCGCTCTTGTTACAACGCATAAACTGGATTTGTTTAAATCCTGCCGCGATATTTTTGATTATACCGATCCTTTCGGGGAAAAGCTCGGGGAGGTTTCCTGCCTTTCTAAACGAGACGGGAAATTCCGCGCTCACGCGAAAGACCCCATTTCAAGCGGGCTTGCGCTGGAAGTGTTTGTGCCGCCTGATTTTTGGGAGCAGAACGGCGGCGAGGTGTTGCTGCTGGGAGCGGGCGGAAGTTCCCTTGCGATGTCGATGTATTTCGCCCAGCAGAAGTTTGGCGGCAATACGCCAAAAAGAATAACCATTGCCAACCGCAGCGAGCCGCGCCTTGCGTCAGCGAAATCCGCGTTGCAAGGGCTGAACGACCGGATAGAATTCCGCTTTGTCCACAATCCCGCGCCCGAAGGCAATGATCGGCTTATCGCAGCTTTGCCGCCTCACTCGCTGATTGTGAACGCCACCGGTTTGGGCAAAGACGCTCCGGGATCTCCCACGACCGATTCTGTTTCCTACCCACAAAACAGTCTTGTGTGGGAAATAAATTACCGGGGTGATTTGCTGTTTATGCGGCAGGCGCTGGCGCAGCAAAAGGAAAAAAACCTTCATATAGAAGATGGTTGGAATTATTTTATTCACGGCTGGACACAAGTCATCGCCGAGGTTTTCAATATTACGATAGATTCCGGCATGCTGGAAACATTAAGCGGCGTGGCAGGCCGGGCATAGTGAAAAGAATTACGACGGTGTTGGGCGATATTGCTCCCCACGAGCTTGGCTTTTGCCAGAGCCACGAACATGTAAGCATTGCCGAAAGCTGTCCCCTGACAGGCGGGCCGGAACTCGGCATAGATGACCCGGAAAAAAGCGCCGCTGAACTGGAACTGTATTATTCGGCGGGAGGCCGCGCGGTAGTAGATGCCCAGCCGCCGGGTTGCGGCAGACAGGCGGATGTGCTGGAGCGTATTTCCAAAAAGAGCGGCACGCATATTATCGCCTCCACCGGGTTTCACAAACTGTCGATGTACCCCGCCGACCACTGGATTCATTCCAGCGGCGAAGAAGCTATCACGCGGCTTTTTATGAGCGAACTTGACCGGGGAATGTACCTCGATGCCGACAGCCATGTTCCCCGGCGGCAGAGCAGCGCGATGGCGGGGCAGATAAAAACCGCGATGGACACGGAAGGGCTGTCGCCGCGCTACCGAAAGCTTTTCACTGCGGCGGCGGAAGCGGCAAAGGCGGCAGACTGCGCGCTTATGGCGCACATCGAGCGGAACACAGACCCGCGTCCCCTTGCCGCCTTTCTCGCCAAGCAGGGGCTCAGTGGGAATCGCCTGATATTTTGCCACCTTGACCGCGCCATAGCGGACATAAACATCCACAAGGAAATTTGCCACCAGGGGATTTACCTTGAGTGCGATACCATTGGCCGCCCAAAGTACCACGATGACGAAAAAGAAGCCAGCATAATTTCCGAACTGGTACAAGCCGGTTATGAAAAGCAGATTCTTTTAGCTCTTGACACAACGAAAGCGCGCCTTGCACATTACGGCGGCTCGCCTGGATTGAGCCATATCCTTAAACGTTTTATCCCCCTGCTTGTGGCACGGGGATTTACAGACGCGCACATTAAAAGTTTTTTTGTTGAAAATCCGGCGCGGGTATTTGCCCGCCCAGCTTTATAACGTTTTACAATACGGAGGAATTATACGATGAGTTACAATGTAGACAAGCCGGGCATTTTCAGTTTTGCCCTTGAAACGGGAATCAGCGCGGACAGAGAGTCCTCCAAACGCTACCTTTCCAATCTCAGAAAAATTGTCGCCAATGAATCGGCGCTAGACGAAATGCTTAAAAAAGAGGACACGCTCGTATACGAATTTTACGAGATGGGCGTTCCGGAGCATCCGGGCGATATTGCGTTTGGTACCAGTATATGTTACCCCGGAAAAGTCGGCGATGAATACTTTATGACCAAGGGGCATTTTCACACTATATTGGATACGGCGGAAGTTTACCTGTGCATAAAAGGGCGGGGGCTTATGCTTATGGAAAACCCCGAAGGCGACGTTGCGTATGAATTGCTCACTCCGGGGAACGTGGTGTACGTTCCAAAACGATACGCGCACCGCAGTGTCAACATCGGCACGGAGCCGTTTGTGCAGTTCTTCACGTTCCGCGCCGATGCCGGGCACGATTACGGTACGATTGAAACGAGCGGCTTTCGTAAGCTGGTGGTTGAGCGGGACGGGGACTTTGCCATTGTCGACAACCCGAAATGGGCGAACAAGGCACGATAACTCTCCCATCCCGCACCCAGCGAAAAGCCTCAGCCGCCTCTCAGCTCGTAAAGTTGCTTTAGCTCCCGCAGCTTGAGCGTCGCCTTCTCCTGTATCTGCCGCACGCGCTCACGGGTGATCCCCAACAGTTTGCCCGTTTCCTCCAGCGTCAGCGGCCCTTCACCGGTCAACCCAAATCGAAGCTGGATAATCTTCATCTCCCGCTCCGATAAATTTGAAAGTATGCTCCCCAACGTTTCTTGCAGCGTCATTGAGAAAACCTCTTCAAACGGCTCGACGTGCGAATCGTCTTTAATCAGGTCGGCAAGGCGCGTCAGATTGCCGTCATCCACAATCGTATCAAGACTTGTCGTCTCCTGCGAAAGTTTTACAATCTCGTTTATCTTGGAAAGAGGAAGCCCCAGATATTTCGCCAGCTCTTCGTTGCTGGGATCCCGCCCCAAATCCTGCGTCAGATACTTTGCGGCAAAATAGCACTTCTTAATCGTATTGAGCATGTGGATGGGAATGCGGATGGTGCGTCCTTTGTCGGCAATGCTCTTGATAATCGCCTGCCGTATCCACCACGTACCGTACGTCGAAAACCTGCAACCGCGCGTATAATCAAAACGCTCGACAGCTTCGATAAGCCCAATGTTGCCCTCATCGATAAGATCAAAAAGCGAAAGCCCGCGATGCTGATAATTTTTTGCAATGGAAACGACAAGCTGCAAATTGGAATTGATCATCCGGTTTTTGAACTGCAACAGCGACTTGGTAAGCTCTTCGCGGCGAATGG
>WQZT01000006.1 GCA_009780595.1 Treponema sp.
GACGGCGCGCGGGCAGTGGAGCGTGCGCTCGGCGAACTTGCCAAAAACGGCTACACGGTGAACCTCGCGCAGTCCCTTCGCGCTGACGGCGGCTCGATTATGCGCGGCAACGATGTGCTGAACCCCGCCTGCGATGTGATGGTCGCCGACAGCTTGACCGGAAATATTTTGATGAAGATGCTTTCGGCGTGGTCAACAGGCGGGAACTACGAAGCCGCCGGGTACGGCTACGGGCCGGGAATCGGCGACGGCTGCAACCGCCTCGTGCTGATTTTGTCCCGCGCGTCGGGAACGCCGGTTGTTGCCAACGCCCTCACCTACGCGGCGCGCCTTGCCGAGGGCAACGTGCTGGAAATCGTTCGGCAAGAATACGCCCGGGCGAAAAACGCGGGGCTGCTGGATATAATCGCCGCGCAGGACAAAGCCGGTTCTGCGCCCGCCGCCGCCACTTCATCCGCCGCAGAGTTGTCTGCTACCGAGCCGAAGCGGGAAGTTGTTACCGAGGAAATCGCGGGAATTGAAATCTTCGATCTCGATAACGCGGCAGCACTTTTGAAAAGCAAGGGCATGTACGCCGAAAGCGGAATGGGCTGCACAGGGCCGGTGATTTTAGTGAGCGAGAAAAACCGCCGCGCCGCGCTGGATATTCTGCGGCAGGGCGGTTTCGTAGGCGAGTAGCGGGTGCTACATCCCGAACAGCGGGGCAATCCGCAAGAAGAGCGTACCCGACGCAAGCCCGATAAACGGATCGGCAAGCACGGTTACTATCAGCGCAAGCCCCACAGCAAACTGTTCAGCGCCGGCGGCGGCTCCGCTAAAGGCGGCAACCGCGTTGACCGGCGTGGTTAAAAACGCGCCGATGACAAACAAAAACCCCGCGATTGACTGCATCGGCACAAACCGCGCAATCTTCGGCAGCAGCCCCGTAACCATAATCACGCCCAGGATCACCATCATCAAAACGCCGGAAAGCAGCGGATTAGGCGCGGCTCCGGTTGCCGAGATAATCGACTCAACCGGCGCGCCGCCGAAAATCGCCGACAGATTCGCCAGCCCGGAAAACACTGTCAGCGCATCGATATTCGCAGTAGACCCGGACATCCCGGCGGTAATGTTGCCAAAGGCGATATTCGAACCGACCGTCAAACACGCCAGCGCCAACGCGCCCCGGATAACATTGTAATTGATAACCGGTTTATGGTATGACAGTTTATATTTTTCTTCGACAATCTCAATCGGCTTTTTGTTTTTGATGAGGAACGCCGCGCTGGAAGCAACAACACTCACCACGATAATATAAACAAGATTACCTGTCCACACCCAAAGCACAAGCGCGGTTGCCAGAGAAATAATCCCCGTAAACCTGTCGGACTTTATCATGCTAATGGCAACCTGTGCCAGCATAATCCCCACGCCTGCCTGCATCGCAAAAACAATCCGCTCCCCGGCAAACTCCATCACCGCGTGAATAAGCCCAAAGGCGCCAACAACCGCCATCAGAAGCCCGGCGAACAGCGACATACTCAGCCGCTCCTTGAGATTCTTGCCCATCGTTCCAACCAGCGCGATTGTCCCCGCCTGTATCGAGATAGGCGTAACCGACCCGGCAATTAACATCCCGCCGGCACCAATCGCGTAACCAATAGCCGTAGGCGCGGCGAGAAAGCCGTAGCCCATCGCGTAAATCATCATCGGAACGCCGTTAAAAACAACCCCTATCGCGGCAAGAATATCCTGCACTGTAAGCATCTTGTTCTCCTTGAGTAATTGTCCAGTGATTTGTCTGAAAAGCCAGTATATCTGGATCAATGGGGAATGTCAAAGTGGTAGCATGGGGGTGCAATATGTACGATCTGTTATAAACATGAAAAAAACATTGACAAAAATAATAAATTTTAATAAAATATTTCAAGAGGTAAATTTTAATGGATATTCAAATAATTGCAGAAAAAATTAACGCGCTTTCTAAAAATTATAAAATAAGTAATTTACAAAAAATACGAAAGAAGAACAAATCCCTTTACCAAATACGTACAAGTAAAATATTTTCAAAATCAACAATATTTATTGAGCAAGGATATGCTTTTCATGACGGTGGTAGAACAGAAATACAGTATAATATAGGTCTTGATGAAGAAGATAGATTCCGTTATGGATTAGGACTTTCACTTGAACCAGGTCAAACATTACCTGATATTAGTATTATGTATCCTAAAATACGAAAATTTAATTATCTGCTAAGATACAATCCATCATTATTCAGTGGATATAAAATGTTTGCAATTGTTGATGGGGAATGGAGAGAAACGAAAATAATACATGAAATTGAATCCTCTATTGTTAAATCTGGAACATTTATATTTTTTGGAGAATTTATGGACATAAAAAATATAAACTATGATAAAATACTAGAAACATTTGATAAAATGTTGCCAATTTATGAAAACATAGAATCAATAGAGCAAACAGAAATAATCCAAGAAGAAAATGTTAATAATAAGTTTTCATTTGAGAAAACAAATGTTTCATTACCCCACTCCAAAGTCTATACATCAAAACAACTCGAGATTGAAATTGATATAAGGCATACAAAGATTCAAGAAAAACTTGTAACAGAATTATATAAGGAATACGGTAAAAATAATGTATCACTAGAACATCCAATATATGGTTATAGTGTTGATGTAGTAGTTAATAATAATGGTCAATTAATATTTTACGAAATTAAAACAGCTCAAACTGCCCGAGATTGTATTAGGCAAGCATTAGGGCAAATATTGGATTATGCTTATTGGCCTGGACAAAAAAATGCAGAAAAATTAGTTATTGTTGGTGAAAATCAGATAGATGGTAAGACACAAAAATACTTAGATTATTTAAACAATATATTTGGGAACACATTAATTTATTTACAGATAAAGTTGTAAAACACTACGTTTTGCCCAGCAGAACTATACCTGTAGAGTGTCAGAAGGCGGATAGGCTTTTGCTGAGATATTATATGACATAATAACAGCTGATTTTACATATATTGACAACTTTATTAGTTTTTTTAAAGTAAAAATCATGGTTAAAGCAGTAAAAACAATTTTTCGTTTTATAATCATAGATAAAAGAGTAAAGTATTATATTCTGGATTCAAAAAATGATGATAAATCTTACTGTGGGCAATTTGGCATTTCTGTCACACATAGAAAAAATGGGGGAATTAAAGTATAAAATAACAAACAATCAGAAAAAAGCAGATTTGGTATTATGAAGGATGGGATAATGAGTAGAAAAAGTGAAGGAAGCGTACAGTACATCATAAACAAATTCCACAAGAATAACAAACATGCTATAATCCCTTATGGTAATGCTTAAATAATTGGATATTTATAACGATCTTGCGGATTTAAACCTGCCCTTCCTTCTTTCCCCTTTCTATGATACAATTCCCATTATGAAAACAGTTCCTGCGGTGAAGATTGCGGCGGCGGTTTCTGCTGCCCTTCTGATAGTTTTCTTGGCGGTTTTTTTTTCCAATCCCGGCAAAAATGCAAGCGGTGGCGCCAGTGGCGAAAGTCCCGCTACAGCGCAGACTTCCGTGCCGTCAATAACCGCGCCGAGGGCTGCGCCGCAATCAGCCGATCCGGACAGGGAAGCTTTTGTCGAGGATTTCTGGCGCTGGATTTTCAGCGAAGCTGCCATTCCCGACCGCATAGCCGGAACTGTCGCCGCCTCGATGCTTGAAAATCCTTCCTTTATGATGGAACTTCTCTTTGTTCTCCAGAGCGGCTACTACACGCACGTGCTGGTGGACAAACAGCACGCGTTGCCGCTTGATTATTCGCCGGATGATTTGGTTTCGCTGACTGCCGCAGGTTCGTTCCGCATCACCCGCAACGACCTTCAGCTCCGCGCGAGTGCCGCAAGCGCACTTGAAGAAATGGCGGCGGTCGCTGCCGCAGACGGGGTAATTCTCACGGCGGCTTCAGCGTACCGCTCGGCGGCGCGGCAGACGGAAATCTTCGCGTGGCAGGTGCAGACGTTTGGGCGGGAAGCGGCGGAGCGGCAATCGGCGCGCCCGGGACACAGCCAGCACCAGCTTGGCACGGTGGTGGATTTCTACCCAATCGAAGATTCGTTTGCGGAGACGCCGCAATCGCGCTGGCTGGTTCGTAACGCAAGCCGTTTCGGGTGGTCGCTGTCCTTCCCTGACGGCTACGAGCATATAACCGGATACCGCTTTGAGCCGTGGCACTACCGCTACATTGGGCGCGACTTGGCGGCATTCATCGACACATATTTCGAAGGCATCCAGCAGTTCGCCCTCCAGTTTATTCAGGCGTGGCAGGAACATTCTTCGTAACAGTATCTTTGTAAAATCATACTATTAATACAAATCAATTAACAAAAATCAATCTGCAACTTTTGACAAACTAATAATACAGCATTACACTAATATAGGTTTTAGCTTAACATCAAGTATTGTACATATTATATATAAAGAGGAGCTTTCTATGTTAAAAGAAAAAGCTGTTGCGTGGGTTGAAGGAAACGCCGACACGCTGACAAGTATTGCCCAGCAAATCTGGGAGAACCCTGAAGAGGTTCTGAAAGAAAATTTTGCCTGCGCGCTCCAGAAAGAATACCTGAAAAAACAGGGCTTTGAGATTACTACAAATGAAAAAATACCGACTGCGTTTGTGGCAAGTTTTGGCAGCGGGAAGCCTGTGCTGGGCGTGCTGGGAGAATATGACGCGCTGAAAAATCTGTCTCAGGCGGTTTCAGCCGAGCGCCGCCCGATTAAGGAAGGCGGGCTTGGACACGCGTGCGGGCATAACTTGCTGGGAACTGGATGTCTGGGCGCGGCGATGGCGGTAAAGACGCTGATCGAATCAGGCGATCTCAAAGGAACGATTCGTTATTACGGCTGTCCGGCGGAAGAACTGCTGGTCGGCAAAACGCTCATGGCGCAGGCGGGAATGTTTGCCGACATTGACGCGGCATTGACCTGGCATCCATCGTCGGTAACGATGCCGTGGGCGGGCAGTTTGCTTTCTCTATATTCCGCGATATTCACGTTTAAGGGGATTGCCTCGCACGCCGGCTCTGCGCCGCATTCTGGCAGAAGTGCGCTTGATGCCGTTGAGCTTATGAACGTGGGTGCGAACTATATGCGCGAGCATATTCTCGACCAGAACAGAATCCACTATATCATCACAAATGGCGGCGCTGAACCGAACACTGTTCCGGCGGAAGCTGCCGTGTGGTACAACGTGCGCGCTCCGAAAAAATCTATCGCCCGCGACACGTTCAAGTGGCTGACAGAAATAGCGCACGGCGCGGCGATGATGACGCAGACGAAGCTTGCTGAAATAAAAATTATCTCAGGCTGCTACGAGTTGCTGTCGAACCAGACGCTGATAAAGGTTATTGAGAAAAATATGCGCGAGGTTGGTCCGCCGAAATTTAATGATGAGGACAGGGCGTTTGCGAAACAGATAAGTCAGGCCTACGATAAAATCGCCAAAGAAAAGGGGCTGGAAAGCAACTTTATACCGATGTCGTTTATGGATTCCTACCTGCACGAAGGCATTGAGCCGCCTCACGATTGTGGCAGATCGCTGAAAGCTTCCAGCGATGTCGGCGATGTTAGCTGGATCGCGCCGCTTGCGATGTTCGGCGCGGCGGCATTCCCGCTGGGTACGCAGGCGCACACCTGGCAGGCAACCGCGTCAACCGGATCGGGGCTTGGCTTTCACGCGATGCACTTCGCCTCGAAGGTTCTGGCGTGTTCGCTGATCGATATGTACACCGATCCCGCGATACTGGAAGCGGCGAAGGCGGAGTTTGCGAAAGAAACCACTGGCAAAAAGTACGTTCCGGTGTTTGAAGAAAATATTGTATAACGAGATGCCCCAGCCCACGGAAATCAATTTTGATATGGGGGCACGCCCCTGAAGTTTTGGCAAAGCCAAAAACTTCTTAGTAAATCCGCCAGTGGCGGATTTACCCCACGCTCCAGCCTCCTCGTCGCTACGCTCCTGCGGTGGCTTCCGCTACCCCCAAGTGGGGCTTCCGCCCTGCAACGCCCCGTCTGGCACCCTTGCGTCACCGTTTACCGCAACATTTGTGCGCGTCCCGTCATTTGACGAAGTCCCATACCAAATCCAAATGCAACCGGAACTGGTGGTTGAATTCTATTCAAAATAAAAAGTCTCGTTAAAAAAATCCCATCACTACATATATGTAGTGATGGGATCTGTCTAAAACAACCCATAAGCGCATATATTTTTGTATCGATATAAAATCGCAAAATGTTTTGCAATTTATTCGATGACAGGTTATATCTTAGGTCCGGGCAAGACCCATTTCGCGATACATCGCAGCGATTTGATTCTGCTGTTTTGCAGTCAAGACTTGTTGGGCAACTTTAGTTGCATCAACCGGGTTTGACGTCTTGGCCATACGAACTGTGTCGCGTGAAGAGTCGAGTTGGAAAGAAATAGCAGTCCCCAGGTATGCAAGGATCGCACTATATTCAACCGCGGTACCAACTTGAAGAATTTTTTTAATACTATCAAGATTGATTTTATCTCCGGGAACCATCTCAATTTTTATAAATTTATCTTTTAAGGTATTTAACTCTACTTCCTGAAGTTGGGCAATATTCCAAGCGTTTTCCAAATTAGTAATACTTACATTGGATAACCCGAATACAGGCATTCCGCCATCAAGCGTCCAATGATTGCCATAAACTGGAGGAGGAGGCGTATAGCTATCATCATTTGCACAGTTTGCCATTATTAAGGCGGCCGCTGCGGTCAATGCGAGCAGCGACACTTTTGTTGAATTTTTCATTTTTTATCCTTTTCCCAACTACCCGCTTCTGCATTTCAGGCGGGTAATTAGATGCGCCCTTAGGCGAAAAATTACCTACCCTCAAGGGCAGGGATGTAAAAAAGCAGGAAAATCCCGCTATATACCCAAACACGAGAAAAATATCGAAATTGTTTAGAATTTGCGTGAAGAAACGCTAGGCAAAGAGTTGCACAAACGTTATACTGTTGCGGTGCGGTGCGTCAGCTCTCTATTCTGATGATAACTTTTGTTCACCATTGCAGAATATCAATAAGGGACAGGGTTGTCAAGCGCTTTTGCGGTATTTTTCACAGAAATCGATTTTTTTAAGCTTATTTGCCTGGTTTTCGTAAAAATTTACCCCTTTACATGTTTTTATTTTTAGGCACTATGCTCTGGTGCCTGATATCAAGCCTTTATAGCTGACACACACGAAAATCCAAAGTCTCAAAATTGATTTCCGTGGCCCCAGCCTGTATCCCCTTGTTACGGCGTGGGGATGTAGGCTATTATTATCTATGAACGAACCTGTTTGCGTGTTCCTGGATGATGATAAACTCCGCGAAGAGTGCGGGGTTTTTGGTGTTTATCTGGAAGACAACAAAAAAAACGCCGCGTCTTTGGTCTATTACGGTCTGCTTTCATTGCAGCACCGCGGACAGGAAAGTGCGGGAATATCGGCGGTGAAAAATAAACAGATGGAAAACCGCCGGGGCTTGGGGCTTGTAACGGCGGTGTTCACTCCCGAAATGATTGAGCAACTTCCCGGTTCCGCCGCCATCGGCCACGTCCGCTATTCGACATCCGGCGGGTGTACCGTGGAAAATGCCCAGCCCTTTGTCAGCCGCCTCAAGCAGGGATCTGTCGCGCTGGCGCACAACGGGGCGCTGACCAACGCTGATGTGGTGCGGGAACTTCTGGAAGATTCCGGGATAAGTTTCACGTCTACCAGCGACAGCGAAGTCATCATCAACCTGATTGCTAAAAATTACAAGAAAGGCATTGAACGCGCCATTTCTGATGCCATTCAGTTTATTAAAGGTTCGTACGCGCTGGCGGTGCTTACCGAAGATGCGCTGGTCGGTGCGCGCGATCCCAACGGTATCCGCCCGCTGTGCCTCGGTAAACTCGATGACGGCTGGATACTGGCGAGCGAGTCTTGCGCTATTTCCGCTGTGGGCGGAAAACTTGTCCGCGATATTGAGCCGGGTGAGATGGTGATTATCAGCAAGGGGCAAGTGCGTTCGTTCACGTTCTGCGAGAGAACCCGCCGCGCGGTGTGCGCTTTTGAGTACGTTTACTTTGCCCGGCCTGACAGCGTTATCGATCAGGTTGATGTTTACACTTCGCGGATACGCGCGGGGGAGATTTTAGGAAGGGAAGCTCCGGCGCGCGCCGATCTTGTTATTGGCGTGCCGGATTCGGGAACGCCCGCGGCGATTGGCTTTGGCCGCGCCACGGGAACGCCGTTTGGCTTAGGCATCGTCAAAAGCAAGTATATCGCGCGGACATTCATCGCGCCCACCCAGCCGGAGCGGGAAAAAGCAGTGACGGTCAAACACAACGTCATCTCAGGCGAAGTGCAGGGCAAGCGGATTGTCGTCATCGACGACTCCATCGTGCGCGGAACGACCAGCCGCAGACTTGTCGCCATTTTGCGGGAAGCCGGAGCGCGGGAAGTCCATGTGCGAATCTGTTCGCCGCCTGTCCGATTCCCGTGCTACTTCGGTATCGACACGCCCCACCGCAAAGACCTCATCAGCAACGCATCGAGCCCCAAGGAAGTTTGCGCGTACCTGGGCGCGGACAGCCTCGCGTTTATCTCGGCGGAGGGGCTGATTGAGTCCCTGCGGGGAACCCCGCCCGCCGAACTGCGGCCCGAACTGCGGCGAGACGGCTACTGCCTCGGCTGCTTCAACGGAGAGTACCCCATCCCCGCCCCCGGTGAGCAGGAGTGAGGGGTTAATCAATTATTTTATAATAAAACATCTTCCCCCCGTTTTTGCCACACCTGTTTCGTATTCTACAGTGTAACTTTTTGTCTCGATGTTACGTTTTAACTTTATGAGGTGGGGCTTTTTGCATGGAACTGGGCTTCGCTGTGTGGTGTAGAATATTTGTTTTTCAGTATAATTAACAGTGTCAAGATTATTCAAGAATATCTAATTCCGAATATCTTGAAAGCGTTGCCCAGGAGGATGCGGTGAATCTTGCCCGGTTCTGGATTTTGGCTTTTTTTATTTGTACGCTTGGAACGCTTCCAGCTAGGGCGCAACCTTTGACGCTTTCATTGGAAGAGGCAATTCAGCGCGCGCTCAATCAGAGTATCAACATACGGAGGGAATCCATCGATCTTGCTACGGCTGAGTATTCCGCCAGCCGCCTGTGGTCGGAGATTTTCCCGTCTTTCAGCCTTCGGGCGGGGTTTAACATCCTGCCTTCCACGCCCCTTTTTACCGAGCCGGGCTTTCAGTACGAGTCAGACAATCTGCGCTACTCGCTTAATCTGGGGCTTGCGTTGTCCCTGAACCCTTCGATTCGCGCCTCGATGAACAACATCGAGCTGGCGTTTAGGGCGCGGCTTTTGAGTTACGAAGATGCCCGCAGGCAACTGGAAATCAGGGTGATAAAAGATTTTCTGCGTTTGATTACGATGCAGGCAACGATCCTCCACATGGAACAGAATCTTGAATTTGCAACGCAGACGATGAACAGTTTGCAGATAGCCTGGATGAACGGTCTTCTCAGCGAGCTTGCGTGGCTTAACGCGCAGTTCAGCGTGGCGACTGCCCAGTACGAACTGAACACGGCGCGCGGGTCGTACCAGACGCGGCTGTGGGAATTTCTGGCGCTTTTGGGGATGGATGCCGGCTCTGACATTGCTCTTTCAGGTACTATCGATATTACTCAGATACTGCACGATCCCGAACAGCTTATTCTGGAACATCTCCCAAAAAGACCGGATATTATAAGCCGCTATCAAACGGTGCAGCGGCTGGAATTGAGCAGAACGATTACCACGCTTTCAGGCCGCACGCCGACGCTTACGTTTTCGACTGATTGGGCGGGCGGTCCCGGTCAGCAGCCTGGGGCGTCGCCGGGAAGCGGAAATCTTGACTCGCCGTTTGTTGACCGCGTTTCAGGCAGCGTAACGCTGAATATTCCGGTTGATTCGTGGATTCCCGGAACGCGGCAAAATCAGAACATCCGGGCGGCAAACGCGGAGGTGGAAAAGGCGCTGCTGGATTTGCAGAATGTGCAGACGCAGGCAAAAACTGAAATCCGCTCGCTGGTTTCCAACCTCGGCAGCACGTGGGAGAGCCTTGAAATTGCCCGTCTGCGCGTGAGTATTGCCGAGCGCACGGTCGATGCGGCTGAGGTGGGTTTCAGGAACGGCACGGCGGCGTTTCAGGAACTGGAAGATCGCAGGCGGGATTTGTCCAACGCCCGGCAGACGCTGTTGCAGGGCGAGTTGAATTATCAAAACCTGCTGCTGGATCTTGCCGCCGCGTTGAATATGGATTGGCGTGCTCTTACTGGCCAGCACAGCAGCGCGGGCTTGAACCCCGAAGTGTAACGCAACGTGTCAGTTTTCATAATGGAGTTTCTATGGCGATAAAGAAGAAGAAAATAAAAAGCGCGACAATCGTAAGCGCCGTTATCATTGCGGTGATTCTCGCGGTGGGGGGCTACGGGGTACGTACCCGCATTGAGCAAAATCGTCCGGCGCAGACGGCGGCACGGCAGGCCGGCGGGCGGCAAGGCGCGCAAGCGGCGATCACCGTGCGGGTAACTCCGGTGGTGAGGGACACTATCGAAAGCAGTGTGATGCTGAACGGAGACGTGCGGGTGGAGAATCAGGTTTCCATTTTTCCCACCGTGTCGGGGCGGGTTACGGAAACGCTGTTCTCTGTCGGCGACAGGGTAACGCAGGGGGCGGTTGTCGCGCTTGTTGATCCTTCCCGCCCGGGGCAGGTTTATTCCGCAAGCCCGGTCGTGTCAACGATTAGCGGGACTGTGCTGGAAGCGCCCGCCCAGCGGGGCGATACCGTTTCGCCGCAGTCGCCGATTTACATTGTCGGGGATCTTTCTTCGCTTATAGTAGAAACCTTCGTGCCGGAGCGTTTCAGCAACGCCGCGAGGCGGGGCTTGCAAGCCCAGGTGCAGCTCGCTGCTCTGCCCGGCGAAACATTTCTCGCCGTAGTCGAAGAAATCAGCCCGGTGCTTGATCCGGCAAGCCGCACGTTGCGTATCCGTCTGCGTTTTTCAGGCCGCCCCGATCCCCGCATCAGAGCGGGGATGTTTTCCACCGTAACGCTCGTAACTAACTCGCGCAGCAACGTGCTGATAATCCCGCGGGGAACGGCGCTTTCCGCGTACGACTCGTGGGTTGTGTTCACCGTTGACGAGCAGAATATCGCCACCCGCAAGCAGGTTTCCCTCGGGCTGGAAAACGAAATGTATATCGAGGTTCTGAGCGGGCTTGAACCTGACGATGTGGTAGTAAGCGCGGGGCAGACTTTTTTAACTGACGGCGATCGTGTCCGAATTGTTGAATAAAAATCAAACAAGAAAATTAACGGATATATATTTAAAAATAGTAGAGTGAATAGAATTGAGAGAGGTGTCTATGAATGTTTCGCGGTATTCGGTTAAACATCCGGTAACGATTATAATGGCGTATGTGATGTGCATCGGCATCGCTCTGACGATGCTGCCCAATCTTGCGGTCGATTTGCTCCCGTCAACTCAACGGCCGGTGCTTTCGATTGCAACGCGGTTTCCCGGGGCGGGGCCTGCGGATGTCGAAACAAATATCACCGAGCGGCTGGAGCGGCTGCTGTCGAGGTCGCGCAATCTTGTTAATATGACATCCACTTCCCAGTTCGAGTCCAGTTCTATTACGCTGGAATTTTCGTACGGCACGAATATGGACAGGGCGGTTGCCGATACGCAAACGCTGATAAACCGTTGGGTAAACTCGTTGCCGGAAGGGGCGAACACTCCGGTTGTACGGCGTTTTGATGCGTCAGCCGCGCCGGTTATGCGGCTGGCTGTCCGGGGCGATCTTCCGCCGGATCAACTGCGGCTTTTGGCGGAGGAGGAAGTGCAGCCCAGGCTGGAACGAATCGACGGGGTTGCGTCTGCGGATGTGTCTGGCGGCAGCGTTCAGTTGGTGAACGTTTCGGTGTCGCTGAACCGCCTCGCCGCGTTTAACCTGACGCTCAGCGATGTAACGACCGCTCTGCGGGGGCAGAATATTCTGTCCTCCGGCGGCAACCTGCGGCGGGGAACCAGAGAGTACCAAATCATGACCCAGCAGGAACTGAACGACATGAACGAGATTAGGCGGCTGGTGGTAAAGAGGGTGAACTTGGGGCCTGAAATGCAGGGCATGGCGAATCGCTCGCAGGTGGTTAGGCTTGAGGACATTTCCGATATAGAAATCGGTTTTAACGAGAATGCCAGCCGCGTTTTTGTAAACGGAACACGCGGCGTTTTTGTTCAGATTACGACGGAAAGCGACAGCAACCAAGTTCGCGTAGCCGACCGCATACACGCCGCTTTGCCTGCAATCAACGCCGAATTGCCTCGAGGTGTCAGCGCGAATGTGCTGACGGATAATTCTATTATGATTCGGGCGACACTTGGGCAGGTATATCAAAACGCTCTTCAGGGCGGCATTCTGGTTATGCTTATCCTGTTTTTGTTCCTGCGAAATTTCAAAGGCACGTTTATAATCGGACTGAGTATTCCCATTTCGATTTTGCTCACCGTTATGTTTATGGCGGTTTTTGGTTTTACGCTGAACCTTCTGACGCTCACCGGTTTGATTATGGCGATGGGGATGACGACGGATGCATCAATCGTCATACTCGAAAATATCCACAAGTACCGCAGCCGCGGTGCGAAGGGCGAAATCGCCGCTATTCTGGGAAGCCGCGAAATGCTCCGGGCGATAATGGCGTCGACCGTTACAACGCTCTGCGTGTTTATTCCCCTGATTATTTACAAAAACGATCTTGAACAAATGGGGCAGCTTTTCAGCGATTTGATTTTTACGGTTGTAATTGCGATGGTTTGTTCCCTGCTGGTGGCGGTTACGCTTGTGCCAAGCCTCTGCGGTTCTACGCTTAAACTGAACACCAGAAAGCAAAAGCCGCTGAAGAACCGCTTACTGCGGGCAATCGACAACGGGATAGAAAGCGTTCTTGTCTCCATAGAAAACGCCTACAAGAAAGCACTCGCTTACAGCCTCACCCATCGATTTTTGGTGATAACGTTGGCGGGGGTGCTTTTGGTGGTTTCGCTGATGCAGTTCAGCTCGCTGGGAATGAATATGCAGTTCCGTAGCAGGGTCAACGATATTTTGAGTATTCAGGTTGCGATGCCGCAGGGAACTACGATGGATGTAACGGAGAAGGTGCTTTTTGATCTTGAGGATATGATTAGAAAGGAAGTGCGTGGTTACACCGATATTATGCACACGGTACGGAGAACCGGCAACTTTTTGGGAACTACGCAGATTATCCTGCCCCGCCCGGCGTTGCAGATTGATACGCCGTCCTCGATTATCCGTAAGTTGACGCCGTACACCAGCAACATTCCCGGCGCACGAATAACCTTTCAAGTCGGCGGCGGTGGCGGCGGGGGAGGTGGCGGCAGCGCAAGTTCTCCGATAGCGATTGCAATTAGCTCGCGGGATAACAACGCCATTCTTGCCACAGCAGACGAGATTCTTTCTATTATGAGCCGCTATCTTCCTGAAATCGAAAATCCCCAAGTGAACATCGATCAGGGCGTTCCGCAGTTGGTTGTTCAGATAGACCGCGATCGCGCTGCCTCGCTGGGTGTGCCGTTGGCAACTATCGCGGCGAACATCCGCACGGCTATGGACGGCACGGTTGCCACGACAATGTCCAGAGGCGACCGCCTCCTTGACGTGCGGGTAATGCTCCGCGACGACGACCGTGCGGGCATGCCAAATCTTGACGCGGTTTTTGTTACCAATAACAACGGTTCGAGAATCTCGCTTTCCAATATGGCGAGCATTGTCGAAACACGCGGCCCCGCGTCCATCCGCCGTGAAAGGCAGGAGCGGGTAATCCGCGTTACCGGCGATCTTCCGGCGGAAATCGCGGTAACAGCAATGCAGCGCCGCCTTGTGGCAACGGTAAACGAGAACCTCGTCCAGCGGGAAGGCGTTACCGTTCGTTTCCTTGGTGAAGCCGCCGAAATCGAAGGCTATTACGGGCGGTATATTCTCATTCTCCTCACCGCGATTTTTCTGGTCTTTGGCATCCTTGCCAGCCAGTTTGAATCGTTTGTTGACCCCTTCATAATTTTCTTTACCATCCCGATGCTCGCCATAGGAGTTATCTGGATTTATAAAATCACGGGGCAAGCCATGACAATGTTTGCGATAGTGGGGGTTATCGCCTTGGTGGGCGTTGTGCTAAACTCCGGCATAATCCTCGTGGATTACACCAACACTCTCCGGGCGCGAGGTATGACGGTTTTTGAAGCCTGCCTTGAAGGCGGGCGCAGCCGCCTCCGCCCGATTCTGATGACCAGCCTTTCTACGATTTTGGCAATGACCCCCATCGCCTTCTTCCCCGGCGTTGGCGCTGACACCATTCAGCCGATAGCCAAAACCTTTGTTGGCGGACTTCTTGTCAGCACAATGATGACGCTCTTTTTGATCCCCGCGATATACTCGCTGCTTAACAGCCGGCACGATAAAAAGAGAAGCAGGGAAATTGCCCGGCAAAAACTTGAACTGTCAGGAAGCTTTGCGAAAGCCGCATCTGGAGATGCGTGAAAACAATATTGGGATAATTTGTAATATGAGTTTATATTATCCCAATATTTACATTTTACCAAATAGTGGGATAATTCATAATATGACTTTATATTATCCCACTATTGACATTTTTATAAAATATTGGGATAATTTGTAATAGGAGTTTATATTATCCCAAATGGAAAACGAAACAGATTTTATCGTGCGGCACGCGGAAAAAGCCCTTGCTGAATTGACCTTATCCTTTCCCGTAATACTGGTAACAGGTCCTCGGCAGATCGGGAAATCAACATTACTGCAGAATACCCGCAAGACGGGAAAGATGCCCTACCTCACATTTGATGATACATCCGAAATAACCGCAGTAAAAAACGATCCAAAAACCTTTCTCGCCATGCACCAGCCTCCGGTTATTCTCGATGAGATTCAGTATGCGCCGGAACTGTTTCCCTATATCAAAATGGAAGCGGATAGGAATAAAAAGAAAGGCATGTATTTTCTTACCGGAAGCCAGCAGTTTCACCTGATGAAAAACGCAAGCGAAAGCCTCGCCGGAAGAATCGGCATATTGCAGTTGATGGGGCTTTCTCTGAGGGAGATAAGTGGCGATAAATTTTCCACGCCGTTTATTCCCACAGCCGGATATTTTTCAGCACGGAAAAAAAGTGTGCAGAACTATAGCGCTACCGAAGTCTGGAAAATGATACACACTGGCTCTTTTCCGGCGGTAGTTACCGGATACTCAAAACAGAAAGCGTTTTATGATTCGTACATCAGAACCTACATCGAGCGGGACGTGCGGGCGCTTGCGCAAGTGGGAGACGAGCTGACGTTTATGCGTTTTATCACTGTGGCGGCAAACCGTACTGGGCAAATGCTAAACTACCGCGACATGGCACGCGATGTGCAGATCAGCGAGCCAACGGCGAAAAAGTGGCTGTCGATTTTGGTTACATCGGGGCTTGTGTATCTTCTGCCGCCTTTTTCAATGAACGTTGAAAAGCGGGTTGTCAAAACGCCGAAGCTTTATTTTTTGGATACAGGTTTGGCAGCGTATTTAACAAAGTGGACTAACCCCGACGTTTTGAGGCAGGGAGCTGCCGCCGGGGCTTTTTTTGAAACGTTTGTTCTCTCCGAAATTCTCAAGAGCTATTACAATAGGGGAACGGAGCCGGCGCTGTTTTACTATCGGGACAAAGACGGCAAGGAAATCGACCTTTTGATTTTTGAAAACGGCACGCTGTACCCGCTGGAAATAAAGATGACCGCTACACCGAAACCCGACGATGTGTCAGCTTTCAAAGTGTTGAAGGCGGTCAAGAATCTCAAAATCGGGACAGGCGGTGTTGTGTGTACATGCACCGGTCTCGGCATCTTGGACAAAGACCGCTACAGCATTCCGGCGGTGTTTTTATAGTATGAAGCAGACAAGAGCCGCCATTGTTGGCTTAGGGCGCATCGCAAGCCTTCTCGAAGCAGACAGTCTACGGGAAAAGCCATGCACCCACGCAGGCGCACTTGCCGCCAACCCCGACTGCGTTCTTGTCGGAGGATGCGACACGGACGAACAACGGCGCAGTCTTTTCGCCGCGCGCTGGGGCGTTGCGGTCTACGCCGATGCCCTGGAAATGCTCCGCACCGCCCGCCCGGATATTCTCGTCATTGCTACCCATCCCGACAGCCACTACCATTACTGCCGTTTGGCAGCCACTTCCGGCGTACCGGTTGTGATTTGCGAGAAGCCGCTGGCGGACACACTCTCGGCGGCGCGTAAAATCGCAGCCCTCAAAAAACGCGGCGGCATTACCATAATCACCAACCACGAGCGGCGCTACTCGGCGGATTATATCAGGGCGAAGGAGCGTCTTGCCTCGCACAAGCTGGGGGAGATTATTTCCGTTCGGGCTGTTTTGTACATGGGGAAGAACAAACGCCTTGTGGATGTTTTCTGGCACGATGGAACTCACCTTGCCGATGCGGTTATGTTTCTCACAGGCGCGGCGCTCAAGCACCGGAAACGCTGGGGCGCGAAACTCACCGCCTCGGCGGGAACGGCGTGGCTTGAAGGGGAACTGCGGCAGGAAAAATCCGGCAGCGTTCCCGTTGTTATGGAAGTCGGCGCGGGGCGGGATCATCTGGTTTTCGAGATTGAGTTTTCCTGCGCGTCTGGCAGGCTGCGTATCGGCAACGGGATTTTTGAAGTGTGGGAAAGCGCTGCAAGCCCCTACGCAGAAAAGTTTCGCTCCCTGAAAAAAACAGAGGTGGGCTTTGAAGGCCCCACGGGCTACTTCGCCACCATGGTAGCCGACGCCGTCCGTTGTGCCCGCGAGCCGGGTCGCTCGCCGCAGTCGTCAGCCGCCTGCGGACTTGCCGTAATCGAGTACCTTCACTCGGTACGCGCGTGGCGTTAGGGCGCGGTTGTTTGCAAGAATATATTTAAGGTAACACGTTTACTTTTGGTACAGGGAAAAACTATATTTTACAGGCATTTCTATATATACCACCTGCTATTTTTGCCTGTTAGGCGAAATACTCAAAATAATTGTAAAATATAATGTTGACAACAAGTCGGAAGAATGTTATTGTTTAACAATGAAAATGAGATTTTTTATTGTTGTAATTTGCATATTTTTTATACCTATTCTAAATGTATATCCACAATTTACCCCTAAATTTGATGGTCATTATATACAATATCGATATGATGAAACTTTAAGTCAAGATTATTCACTTTCTTACAGATTTCGTGCTCAAAATATAATTGAATGTATTCGTGTTCAATATATTGATTATGAACCTGAAATAAGAACAACTAAAATAGGTACGTTTAGTATTGTTTACAGTCATGAGGTTCCATTTTTAAACATTCGTTGGAATGATAATACAACTGAAAGATTATTAATGTTAATTTGTGATGATTTTATTTCCTTATATGACAGTAATTCTGAACCTATATTTTGGGGGCGCTACTATAGTCGTGAGTTCCATGAATATGACGTTAATGTATTTGGTAATAGGCATACAGAATGGAGTTCAACAAGTATTGAAACAATAGAGAATGTAAAAGCATCATCTACGCTTGTAGAAGGGAATATTCGTTATCCTGCAACTCCAGAAAGATTAGGGTTACATATTAATCGCGTTTGGGCAGTTGAAGGCGGAA
>WQZT01000007.1 GCA_009780595.1 Treponema sp.
CCTCGCGAATATTTTTCTCATCGTCAACGACAAGAATACGAAACTTCACGGCGACCTCCCGGCAGCGTCAGCAATCAGGCGCTGCTTCGTCTGCGGCACCGGCAGCGTAATAAGAAAAACGCTCCCTTCGCCTTCCCTTGATGCAACGCGAATATCACCCTCGTGCTCCTTGATGATTCTGAAAACCACCGTCAACCCAAGCCCCGAACCTGAATGTTTGGTAGTAAAATACGGCTCGAAGATTTTGGAAATATTTTCCTCGGCAATTCCCGACCCAGTGTCAGCAATACTGATTCGCACATCGCCCTCGCCAGCTTCAGGCGCCGCGGTGGCAATGCTCAACGTGCCGCCAGAATCCATCGCGGCGATAGCGTTTTTGACAAGGTTCAGCAGCGCCTGCTTCATCAAGCGCTCGTCGAGATTAAGGAGCGGCACATTGTCGTCAAGATTCAGCGTGCATTGAATCCCCGCCTCCGCAAGCTCAAACGAAACAAACTCCGCAAGCTCCCGGATAAGAATGTTGATATTCCCCCGTCTGAGCTCGGCGTTCATTGGGCGGACGGCAAACAGAAAATCCATCACAATCCCGTTCAGGCGGTCAACCTCTTCGTTGACAACTTTCAGGTATTTTCCAACATCGGGAACATCGGCGCGGCGGCTCTTCTGCGCGTCAACCGCCTTTTGAATAAGCTGCACGTGAATTGAAAGCGACGCAAGCGGGTTTTTTATTTCGTGCGCGACACCGGCGGCAAGCGTCGTCAAACTCGCAAGGCTCTCCATCCGGCGCATCACAGCTTCGCGCGACCTTCGCTCGGTAATGTCGTCAACGAGAATGAGCGAACCTGAAACTTTGCGGAGCTGAACCAGCGGCATAACACTCACGCTCAGCACGCGCGGCGCACCGTTGACATCGGCGGCAAACTCGCGCTCTTCCGCCTTATCGTGCGACACCAGCGTGTGCGCCAGAAACTGCGAAATATGCTCCCCGCCAATCACGCTCCACACCGATTCCCGCCCCTGCTCGTAAGAAACAATCGAAAGCAGGCGGCGGGCAGTTTTATTCGCCAGCACGAGCTTGTGGGCAGTGTCGCACACAAGAATCCCGCGCGGCAACGAATCAATCACCGTTTCAAGACGGTCAATTTCGCGCGATGCGGCAAGAATGAACGCGCGCCCTTTTTCCTTGTCAAACTCATCCAGCTTTTGGAGCGCCCGTTTAATAAACTGTCTCATAATTCAGCCAGCGCGCGGCTCAAGTCGGCAAAAAGTTTTTCCAACACCAGCGCCGGAGCAAGCCTGTACGCGCTCACCGCGCTTTCCCCCCACGCGCAACATTTCTTCCATACTTCATTATACGACACAGACGGCAAAAAAGAAAAAGAAGGTTCAAGGGGGGGCACGCCCCCCTCGCTACAGCCCCGCTGCGCGGGTCTTTCGCTACCCCCCATACGGGGCGCTGCCCCGTAACGCCCCGCCTGAGTTGGCAACGACGATCCTCCGTCTGTTCCTCCCCCTGAAGTTTTGGCTCCGCCAAAACTTCCCAGCAAATCCGCCTCCGGCGGATTTGCCACCCGCTGGCTTGCCGCAGCATTATCCAAAAGGCAGGACAGAAAGCGGGAAAATAGCGGGCGAATCTCGAACTTATCCGCCTTCTCCAAAACCGTCAGAACAACGGCGGCGCTGTGTCCCTGCGGCCGTCCCAGCTCAGCCGCCTCCGCGCGCGGAGCCGTAAACTTGCCCAGCAAAACCGCCTCCTGCGCGATTGGCCGCCCCTGCCGTTTGGAAAGCAGCGCGGCCTTATACGCAACTGACGCGGCGAAAAACGCCGCCAGCGCATTGAGCATCTCCCCCGAAACCGGTAGAAACGAATCAATGTACGCGCTGATAGTCCCGCCGCGGCTGTCCCGGAAAACCCGCCGGATAACATCCGCCTCCACCGCCGCATCCCGCGCAAAAAAGCGGTACGGGCGCAAGCGCGAAAGCATCGTGGGCAAAAGACTTCCCGCGCGGCTCGTCGTCAGCACCAGCGTCAGGCGGGGCGGCGGCTCTTCCATCAGTTTAAGCAACGAGTTGCGGGCTTCTTCCTGCATCCGGTCAGCGTTTTCGATAACCAGCAGTTTTCCCTTGCCCGCCGGAGCAAGCCGCCCCCAGTACGCCGCGCGCCTGATCCGGTCGATGGGAATACTGTCGCTTAAGCCTTCCGCCTCCAGCTTAAACGCGCTTTTCACCATCCCGTTGACACACTTCTCCAGCCCGCTGGCATTGTCCGCGCTTCCCGCCGTGTTACTCGCCGCCAAAACATCAAACTCATCGAGATTTTCTTCCATTGAATTAACCAGCGGCGCAAGGGCAACCTTTCCCTTTTTCGGCTCATCCTCCCACAGCGCGGGATTAAAGCGGGCGAGCAGTTTGCGGATCGCGCGGATGAACAGCACACGAGTCGCCTCCCGCGCCGCACCGTGCGAACTGCTAGTGTCCTCGCGGGCTGTTGCCGCCTCCCGCAGAAACGCCCCCGCGCTGGCGGCAATCTCCGCCGAGAACGGCCGCGACCCTAAGCACAGCAAATCCGGATGAATGAGCAACCGATGGCGCGCGCACGCCGGACAGCCGCAGCCCCACGGCGCGCGCAATGCAGCATCAGCCTCGCAGGAAATAATGCGCCCCAGCTCCAGCGCCGCCGTTCCCTTGCCCGACGCAGCCGGACCGGAAAAAAGCAGCGCGGGCGGGAGAAGCCCTGCGTGAATGTCGTCAGTTAATTGAGCAGTTGCGCTCTGCCCCAGCACATTCTCAAACACACCGCCCGCCTACGCCATCGGTATAAACGCCGCCGAGGGCGCGACAAACATCTGCACAGTGTTGATAATATCCGCGCCGCGCTCAATCGGAATTCTGATAACAGGAAGTAAAATCTTCGCGAGGGTGCTGCTTTCGATAATCCCCGATGCGTCAAAAAGAGGCTGAATACTCAGCACGAAAAAAACGAGCGCAGTTACGGTCAGCCCCTCGGCAAGCCCAAAAATTGCACCGAGCAGTTTATTCGCCCCGCCGAGCTTCGCGCCCATCATGACATCTTTCAGGATATGCTCCAGCATTTTGACGAAGAGCATAACGAGAATAAAAATAGCGATGAAGGCAAGGATTTCGGGAATGTACTGCACATCCTGCATAATCTTGCTCCGGATAAACGTGGCTCCGGCAGGGTGCAGCAAAACCGCCGCCCACAGCGACACCAATAGCGAAGCCCACACGAAAAATTCCCGCAGGAATCCCCGCACATGCCCTCGGATAACAAGCAGCGTGATAAGGATTAAAAAAATCATATCAACAAGTGAAATATTACTCATGGTTTTCTCCATCTCGTATAGTCTGCCCGCTGATTCTGCGGGTTATTTCTTGCGCGATAAATTCGGTGCTACTGCACCGCGCTGCGGCGTTTGTCCGGGCGATTGTCGCTTGCTCCATGCGCGCGCGCCAGTCTGAGTCGTTCGCCAGCGCGGCGATGAGTTCCGCCAATCGCACCGAGTCTCCGGTAAAGCAGACCGCCGCGCCCGCTTCCTGAAAGAGCCGGGCGTTCTCCACCTGATCCCCGCGCGTTCCCGAACCTCGCAGGGGGATAAGCACCATCGGCTTGTGCAAGCTGGCGCACTCCCAGATAGACCCCGCGCCGCTCCGTGACAGCACCAGTTCCGCCGCCGCGATAACATCGGGAATCTCCGCCCCCAAATACGGGTACGGTTTATAACGAGCGCTCGGCGATGCGGCATCACCCGATGCCGCGCTCCCTCCAGTTTGGTGAACCACCGTGTAATGCCGCGTCAACTCTGGCAAGGCGTCGCGGACGAGCGCGTTGATTTCAAGCGACCCTGAACTCCCGCCCAGCACGAGCAGTATCCGCTCGCTGCCCTCAAGCCCGAGAAACGCGCGACCTTTGGCAGGGCTAGCGTCGGCAAACTCCGGACGAATAGGGTTGCCTGAAACGCACACCTTGCCCGCCGCCGCGCCGGAGAAAAAGCGGGCAGATTCCGTGTAGGGAATAAAAATCCGCTCGGCAAAGCGGCTGATGATGCGCGTTGCAAGCCCCGGCGAATAGTCCGATTCGTGGGTGAAAACCGGAATGCCCAGCGAAGCCGCAGCGGCGCACGGCGGGACACTGGCAAAGCCGCCTTTGGAAAACAACAGGGCTGGCTTTTCCCGTTTGAGAATCCGCCGCGCCGCGAAAAACCCCGCCGCAACCTTGAAAATGTCAGAAATGTTCCGCAGCGAAACGTAACGCCTGAGTTTCCCCGACGGAACGCCGAAAAACTCAATCCCCGCCTTTTCGACAATCGCCCTATCCATTCCCGTTTGCGCGCCGATCCAAAAAGCACGATGGGGAAGCTGAGCTTGCAAGCAGGAAGCGACAGCAAGGCCGGGATAAATATGCCCGCCCGTTCCGCCCCCAGTAAACGCGATCGAAGTCATTTCTCTAGATTATAAAATTTTCGCCTTTTCCGCAATGCCGGGCGGCTGAGTGCCACGGAAATCAACTTTGAAGATGTATTCCATCAAAGAATTGTACGTTATTTACCGCTAGAACGAAGGCAAACTAAAGTAACTTTTGAAAATTAATTTTTTGTACAAGGGTGCACTGACAAGGTTCCGGTGAACCAAAAGTGTGATGCCTAAATAATGATGAAAAAATTATTTTAAATATTTCTTGAAAACACTTTCTATTGTCTTAGAAACCTTCTCAGACATATCTCGGGAAATACAATTTATTAGTTCTTTATTACTCTTGAGTGCAACTTTGGGTACGTGGTTTGCGATAAAAAGTTCGTAGATTTCTACTTCAAGACCTGTTGCTATTTGGTACAATATCTCTGGCTTGGGGAATTTTAGCCCCCTTTCAATATTACTTAAAAAAGTAATAGAAATGTCTGCTCGTTCAGCTAATTCGGCTTGGGAAAATTGCCTTTGCGATCTTAAAAACTTAATATTTTTGCCAAAAGCTGTCTTTACTTCCTGTCCACCCATGGGTATTGTCCTCATTAATTTATATTTATTTATTGAACTATATGTTTTACATCTTGACAAAAATCAATTTGGTCTGGTTCTGTTTTTTGGTTTTGTTTTGGCTGGTTGCCCAACAAATAACAGTGAACAAACGTATACTGTAATCATAGATTCATCAATATTATACAAAATAAAGAACAGCAATGGAGAATATATTGACGTTCAAGGGAACAATAAAAATAGAACTCAAAGAAGAATGGTATGTGGCAACGTGCCTTGAAAATAATATAGCTTCACAAGGGAAAACACTCACATCGCAATCTGGTTCTTCAACGGTGACAGCACTCTCTCTGAAACTGCAAAATAGGCAATCCTTAATCCATCCAATACAAAATCCCTCAGTATTGTATCCGCGTGGGAACTTGCCATTAAGATCAGTTTGGAAAAAATGAAGTTTGCCGGGAAAGTATCCGGTTTTATACGCCTTGCTGAAAAAATGACGCTTATTACCGCCGATGAAAATATTGCTCACTATGAAGTATCAAAAATCAGGTAGCTTAAATCCCGCACATGAGAAAGCGCTCTTTCTCCAGCGGGCGAGGTTGAAAACGGGCGCGAAAACTCTGCACTGTTGTGCAGCGGGGTTGTTAGTTGACAAATAAGTCTTTTTATAGTATTCTATAAATACTGGAGGCTTGTTATGGCTATCAATTTGGCTGCTGATATTAAACCTATTTCCTACATTAAAACAAACGCTGCAGATATGATGAAGTACGTTACCGACAGGCGCAGCCCTATTATCATAACGCAAAATGGGGAGGCGAAGGCGGTTTTGGTAGACATTCAAACATATCAGGAGACGCAAGAAGCTTTTGCACTGCTGCATTTGATAAAAATCGCGGAACAGGATATTCGAAATGGTGATTCTGAGCTTTCCGAAAAAGTATTCTCCGATATAAAGAAGGAAATACTGAGGTAATGAATGAAATTGTAAAAGTTTACACGGTAAAAATAAGCAAAACTGCGAAAAACGATCTAAGGGAAATAATTTGTTATATTTCCCAAAATAACCCGATGAACGCAATGAGTGTGTTAAGAAAAATAGAGAACAAAATAAATACTTTAAGTCGCTTTCCTGAAAAAGGGAGATATGTTCCAGAATTACTAAAAAATAACATAAAAGATTATCGGCAGATAACAGAATCTCCGTGGAGGATTATTTACAGAATCGATAATGCAACTGTCAATGTGTTGCTGATTATCGATTCCAGGAGAAATGTACAAGATACATTGATGGAAAAATTGATAAAGTAAAGAACTATTCCAAACAATTCACTTCCCGACGTTTGCCGTTATAAAAAGCTCTCCGCCTCCAGCGGGCGAATTGCAAAGGTGCGCTGTCTGCCTGAAACCGGATCGTCAAACGTAATGCGGCTGGCGCGGAGGGCAAGTGCGCCACTCTCAAGCGGGCAGCTGTCGAGCGCGCCGCCGTACAGGCTGTCGTTGAGGATGGGAAGCCCAATCCACGCGAGGTGGCAGCGTATTTGGTGGCGGAAGCCGCGCACGATTCTCAAGCGGAATGCGGTTACACCGCGGGCAAGTGGGCGGGCTTGCAGGACTTCGGTAACGTACTGCGCCGGTGCGCCGCTTGCGACTTTGTTGCTCGCGATTACGGGGCGCACGGCTTTCCTCCCCGGCCCGTAAGCTCTGAAGGCGCTCTGGATTATTTCGCCGTGCGGCGCAAACTCGCGCGGTGCAACTGTGCGCGGCAGAAACTCACACGGCGGGAAACCTGGCAGCGGTGTTGCGCCTTCCGCCGCCAGTGCGCTGTATTCCTTCAATACCGCGCCTTTTTCCTGCTGGGCAAGAAAATAATCCATCCCTGCGGCAGTCCGCGCAACCAACAGCAGCCCGTGCGTTTCATAATCGAGCCGGTGGAGCAAGCCGCCTTCGCCCGCCTGCCGCTCGGGCAGTGCTGCCGTTTCGGGAAACTTCGCCGCTGTTTCGGGAAACAGCGCGGCGCACCAAGCCGCAAGGCTGTCTGTTTCGGCGGAGCGGGGCAGGGGAGCGGAGTGCATTTTTGGCGGTTTGTACACGACCAAAAAATCTCGTTCCACCGCGAGTATCTGCGGGAGCGTATAATTATCTATCGAAAGAAAGTTCGTCGCCGCCATAGCCTACAGCGGTTTGCCTTTGTTCAGGGCGCGAATGATGGCGCGGAACCGGTCGGGCAACGGCGACGTGAACGTTACGGGGTTTTCCTGCCCGGGCAGTCTGTCCGGCAACATCAGGGAAAGGCTTTTGGCGTGGAGCATCAGCGGCGCTTTTTTGAAACGCGGATCGCTGTGCCCGTACAGCGGGTCGCCAAGAACGGGATGCCCCAAATGTTTGAGGTGAACTCTAATCTGGTGAGTTCTGCCGGTTTTTGGCCGCAGCAACAGCAGCGAATATCCCCCCCACGCACGGATTACCTTGTAGCTGGTAAAACTCGCGCGGCCTTCGGTGTCCGACACGGTGAAGATTTTCCGGTTGCTGCGGGAACGCACGATTTTTTTGTCAATGCTGCCGGACAGTTCGCGGGGGCAGCCGCGCACCAAAGCGGCGTAGGTTTTGCGAACGCTCCGCGCTTTGAATTGGTCGGCGAGAAACGCCAGCGCGCGTTCGTCCCACGCGGCAATTATCACGCCAGATGTGTCTTTGTCGAGGCGGTGGACAATGCCCGGCCTGAGCGAAGCGGTGTTCGGCGCGGCATCTGCGGCGAGCGGCGGAGCACAATCGGCAGCGTGCTGTTTGTGCTGTTCAAGCCGCCTGTACAACAGCGCATTTGCCAACGTGCCGCGCCGATTCCCCGCGCCGGGATGAACAACCATCCCCTGCGCCTTGTTGATTACTATCACCCGTTCATCTTCGTATAAAACTTCAAGCGGCAGATTTTCAGGTTCAAGGAAAACCGCCTCCGCCTCATCCCACGACAGCTCCAGCCGCTCGCCTCCTTTCAGGAGGCGGGAAACTTTCACCGCCTTGCCGTTGATCACGGCGTGCAAGCCGCGCGCCTTCACCTGAGAGCGCGAAAGTATTTTGAGGTATTCGGCAGCATAGCGGTCAAGCCGAAGTCCGGCAGGAACGGTTTCCTGTACAGTGCAGGAAAAAGACGGCATCAGGGGGCTTCCGTTTCCGCGTTCGGCGGAGCGAACTCCCCATTCAGCGGCGTTCGGATAATTATCGGTGTTCCCGGCGCGAGCGCCTCAGCCTCCCGCGCCCGGCGTTTTCGTTTACTCATTTCGATACTGTAGTCAATGATAGCAACGGCAATCGAACTCATCGCCGTAATTCCAAGTATACGGAAGGTTTCTTCTTCGGTGTGCCCTATGCCGCCAGCGCTGGTAAAAGGCCAGGGTGCGTACCGCGCATCGCCATCATGTATACTAAGGCGGTACATGTCATAGCCCATATTGGCAAAAATGTACACAAAAGGAAACGCGCCAAACGCAACAATAGTGCCGCGCCGCAAATCCTTTGTCCACTGGGGAAATCCCGTCATGTCAAAATGGGCAGTTCCCGCCATCGAGGGATCAATCTCAGGTGTCTGCGCCGAAACACCTGCAAGCGGAATAATAAATAGAAGTAAAAAAACCGCGCGAACTTTCATGCTCCGCGTTCTCCAAAGAGGGCGGTTCCTATTCGTACCATTGTTGATCCTTCTTCTATGGCGATTTCAAAATCACCTGACATTCCCATCGAAAGGCAACGCCAGCCGCCAGCAACCGGAAACCGCCGCGCCAGCCCGTCTCGTGCGGCGGCGAGATCACGGAACGCCGCGCGAACCGCCGCAGTATCGTCAGTAAAGGGCGCCATTGTCATAAGCCCCGCAAGCGCAAGCCCGGGAAAAGCCATCGCCCGTTCGGCGGCGCGGAACAGGCTGTCGTGGGACTGAAAGCCCGCCTTCGTTTCCTCGCCAGTGCGATATTCCAACAATAACATTAAAGGGCGTTCCCACGCAATGGTCGAGTTTCCCAATGTGTCGATAAGCGATTCTCTGTCTACCGATTGAACACAGTCGAAAAGGGCGGCGGCGGCTTTTGCCTTGTTGCGTTGCAGCGAGCCGATAAGGTGCAGTTCGCTGCCGGCGCGGATGCCGCTGACACTGCCGTCCGCCGAAAACTTCGCCTCGGCTTCCTGCACGCGGCTTTCGCCGAACAGCCGGATTCCAGCGTCCCACGCCGCCTGCACATCCTGCGGGCTTTGAAACTTCGTTACTGCCATAAGTGATACTTCTTCGCGGGTGCGGCCGCAGCGGGCACACGCGGTGTGTATCCTTTCCTGTACCCGCTCGATGCGGGCGGCGATGCTATCTGCCATCGAAAACAATTTCCTCCAGAAAAGCCGCCAGTGCGGCGAACTCGTCTATGCCCAGCGTTTCAGGGCGGCGCTCCGGGGCAAGTCCCGCGCGGCGCAGAGCTTCGAGAGCCGCATCCGTGCCGCTCATTTTTCCTTCTATTATAACCGATGCGGCGAAGGCTGACAAAGTGTTTTTCACGGTTTTTCGGCGGGAGGAAAAAAGCCCACGCACCAGCGGGTAGAAAAGGCGGGGCAATGCGCGGCGGTCGGCGGGCAGCAGGTCGAGGCGCACGCCTTGCGAATCGACGTGGGGCGGCGGGTAAAACGCGGCGGGCTTTATCACCGCTAGCGGCGTAACGCGGTACACCGACGAGCAAAGCACCGAAAAGCTTGAGTAGTCAGACGAACCTGGTTGAGCCGCCATACGCCGCGCAACTTCCCTCTGCACGGTTACCACCAAGCGCGTGAAAAACTGCCCCTTTTCGATAAAGTCCGCCAGCAGTGCCGCCGCGATGTTGTAGGGCAAATTCCCCGCGAGGAACAGTTCCTGCCCGTTCTCGGCAGCGGCGGCATTTCGCCACGTTTTCATTACATCGCCTTCGATAAGGCTGAATGCGCCGCTGGCAGAGCTTTCATCATCAACAAAAAACTCCCGCAGAGCTTTGACAAAGGCGGGATCGATCTCGAACGCCGTTACCCGCGCGTCTCGCTGTAAAAGCCCGGCGGTCATCGCGCCCAATCCCGGCCCAATCTCCCAAACGCGATCGCCTGGGCGCAGTTCGAGGGCATCGAGCAAACGGGCGCGTACGGCGGGGTTTATCAAAAAGTTCTGGCCGTGTTTTTTCCGCATCCCAAGTCCGCGCTGCTCGAGAAAGGCGCGCAACTCCTTCGGCGAATCGTAGTTAAGCAAATGCGGCACAGTTGTTCCTATATGTATCGTCCCGCTTTTTAATCGCAAGGACGGCGAGCCACAGCGCGGCGGAAACAATCAGAACCGGAACGGGCTGTGAGAACGGTAAGGGCGGAACACGCGCCGCCAGAGAAACGGTCAACTCGATGGCGCGGTACAAAAGCGTCAGCGCACCGTCAAAAACGTTCCAGAGCGGCAACGGTAGCGGCGCAGAAGAAGCGACAAGCACGGCAAGCGCTGCCGCCATGAACAACGTGCATAAAAACGCCGCCGCAAGCCCCGCGATAATCCCGATGGGGCGTAGCGATCCGAAGTAAAAAACGACAAGCGGCGCAGTGGCAATGAACGCCCCCAAAGAAGCCGCAAGCCCCTTCCCGAGAACCTCAGGCATCCGCCCCTGAAAAATGCTGTGGAACGCCCCGCCGAGCGTAACCATTCCCGCCAGCGCCGCATACGAAAGCATAAACGACAGTGAAAGCCCCGTTTCGCTCTGCGCGGTGAGCTGGATGATAAACGCCATACTCAAAATCGAAAGAACGTGCTTTTTCAACAGCGACCACACCGCGAACGTTCCGATGATGTACATTATCGCGGCGCGTACGAGCGATGGCTGAGGCCCGGCAAGAAACACGTACAGGATGATAAAAACCGCGCCGAATAAAGACGCAAGGCGCACACCGAGCGGGCGGCGGATGAAAAATGCGAGGATGCCGGAAATAACCGCCAGGTGCATGCCGGAAAGTGCCAGAATGTACGATGTGCCTGAGTTGAAAAACGCGGCGGAAAATTCCGTGTTCAGGTCGTCGCGCACCCCCAAGAGCAACGCCGAGGCAAGCGCCCCCCACACGGGTGCGCCGCTGCGCGGTTGGGCGCGGTTGGCGGAAAATGTGTCGAGGAGCGCCAGGCGAAAACCGGTGCGGAACTGTTCCAGCGGCGGCGCAGGTTTGACGATGTGAACGGATGTTGCGCGGAACACCTGCCCGCGTACGCCCTGCGAAAGAGTGCCGTCAACGTAGATTTCGCTGCCCCTGCCAAACTCCCGCAGGCGGGGGATCGCGTCCGTCGGGAAAAACACGGCGAGCCTGCCGCTGGCGGAGGCGCGAAGGGCGCCTGAACCGGAACAGCCGCGAAGTTCCAGCGTGCCAAGCCCCGCCCCGCTCTGCAAGGCTCGCGGGTCTTCGCGCAAGATGCCCGAAACAGCACGCACCCGCTCGCCGCTTATCCCGGTGTGCGCCGCACCTGCAACGCTCTGCCGCGATGCAATGCCAAGCGCGAAGCCAACCGCCGCCGCAACGAGCAAAATGCCAATGCGGGCAGATAAATCGCTGCAGGCAGAAAAGCCGCCGCGCTTCGGCACGTTGGCGCGCACAGGCAAACTGCCGCCGGAAACGGCAGGGTAAAAGCGGATCGTTCTAAAGAAAGCGATGGCGGCGGTGAAAGCGAGCAAGGCGCCAAAGAGCACAGGCAACCCGCCAACGGCGGTGAAACGAGGATAACCATAGTATGCCGCCGCCATTCCAAGAGCTGCAAAAATCACCGGGTGGGCTGAAGTATTCAACGCTGAACTATTCAACATCGTTCTATTCTATGTAAAAGGATTGAGCGTGTCATCAGTATTTGTACTAATAGTGCTATTGTCGGCACTATTGCTATAACTACTATCACTGTCGATGGGAGCGGGAGGATCGGGCGCAAGAAAGGCGGCGGTTATTCTGTCTGCTGCTTCCTGCATCTCCCGGAAAGGCTGTTCTTTTTCCTCATCGGGGAGCAGCCCAAAAACCTCGCCCTGTATTTTGTTGCGGATTTCTATCGGCAGAGGATCTGCCTCAATGCGGAGGGTGGAACGGTTGGTCTGCTCAAGGTACCCCACCGAGCGCACCGTGCCGCTCATACTGATAGGCGTGTTTCCCAACGTAAACTGCACCTTCAGGCGCATATCACTCTGCCCGCGCCCGCCAATCGTTATCGAGCAACCAGTATCCGAAAGGTCTTTCAGAAAGCACTTCACGCCCGGCTCGGTTTCGATTGTATTGGAAGATTCCTGGTCGTTCAATGCATACAGAAAAGCCGGTTTATGCAACTTTACCCGGATCGATTTTCGCTTCTGAGTTCTAAAAAGAGAATTGGAGTGGGCGATTTGAATCGAAGGGATGCCGTGCGAAAAAACTTCGCCCTCAACCACAGAATCAAAAACGTACCCGGCATCGTCCTCCCTCCAAAAATAAACCGAAATCTTCGCGCCCTCCCACGAAATAACATCCGTAATTTTATCGTTTGAAGGGCGGACAACAGTTAAATGCGTCTGGTTTTTTTTGATCACCTCAGATTTGAAAACTCCGGCTCCCTGCTTGAAAATCCGCAGTGTCTGCCCATCGCTGATTTGCCGCGAGTTAGAGATACCGTTTTTTAAGCGGGGCGTTTCCATTTCGAGCTTTTTTCGGTACTTGTACAGCCGCGCAAGAAAACTCTCCTCTTCTTTGTTGCTGGCGGAAAAATCCCGGCTTTGCACTACCGAGCGGATGCAGATGTCGAGTTGTTTCTGCGACCAAAACAGCGTGGACGGGCTTTCCAGTTTGCACTTCACCGCGAGTTTTCGCAAAAGTTCGATGTCCCTCAGCGAAAAACCGGAATCCTTACCGGCGGCGTAGAACTGCACCCACACCGAGCCGCCTAATCCTCCGGGCAACCCTGATTTTTTGAGAACAAAAGCCAGTATACAAAAACCGGCGACTATTGCTATAATAACCAGCGTTGCAAACATTCTCTGATTTCCTACGCGCATCCCTTTAGATGTAGTATATTACAATATAATTGAGTTTGTAGCGAGTGTCAAAGGAACGTGAGTTTACAAGCGAGTTTATTTATGGAAGCTTTGATACTATACTTTGTCCTTTTCTTCCCCGCGATAACCACCGCGCCGTTTGTTGCCGCCGCCGATACGGTGCTCGTTCTTCCCTTTTCACCCGCCCGCGAACTCGGCCGTATGATCACGCATACGCTGCCGGGAATTGCCCTGCTGCTGTACATTATCTTTGGCAAAGATTTTCAAAAAGATACGAGTAAATCGTTGTGCAGAAAAAGCGCTCTGATACAAGCAGTGTTACCCGGCAAGCGGGATATTCTCCCGTTCGTGTGTGCACTGCCCGCACTTGTCGCTATTGGCGTGGGAGTTTCGCTCATGGTTTCGCATTTCGCCGCACTTCCGCCGCCGGTCAAAATCGAATGCCCGGCGAGTGTGGCAGGTTGGGCGGCGGTGGTTTTCGCGTGTCTGGGAACCGGATATATGGAAGAGATTTTTTTCCGTTACTACCTTTTGAGCAAAACTGAAACCCTCATTCAGCACGAACCGTCACGCGTGGTGTTTTCTGTCGTGCTGTTCACCGTTTCCCACATTGGCGATGGTCATTGGGGCATGGTAAACGCCGCACTTGCCGGCTTGCTCCTTGCGGTGCTGTTCCTGCGCTTTCGCTCCCTGCACGGCATTGCGCTGGCGCACGCGGGGTACAACGTCTTTGTTTACGCAATGGGAGCGCTGTAGCGCAAGCGTTGCGCCCCCTTACACCCTCTTGCACTTCTTTGCATAAATGGCTATGATTTAAATCAATCCGTTTTTTCGGAATTTTTTATTGTAGAGAGGAAGTATAATCATGAAGAAAATCGCTGTTGTTTCATTGAAAGGTTTGTTGCTCTCAGCGCTCCTGTGCGTTGCGCTGTTCTGTGCCGCGCTTTTTACGGCGTGCAATAAAGCCGAGCCCCCTGCGTCGGGTGCGCTGGACAAGGATACCAGTTACTCGTTTGGAATGCTCGTGGCTGCCCAGATGGGATTTGCCGGGATCAGCTTTGACTACAATGCCTTTATGGAAGGCTTCAGGGATTTTAACGAAGATCGCAACGTTCGCCTTACTCAAGAAGAGGCAATGGAAAAAGTTCTTGCCGCCCTTTCAAAGATTGAATCACAAGGCGAGGAAGAGCAAAATCGTCTTGCCGAAGTCAACCAGGAAGAAGGGAATGATTACCTGGAGGAAAACGCTCAGCGCCCCGGCGTTGTTACCACGGAGTCCGGTCTTCAGTACGAAGTGATCGTGCAGGGAAGCGGAGCGCGGCCTGGTGCAACGGACACGGTAAAGGTGCATTACCATGGAACGTATGTTGATGGAACGGTGTTTGACAGTTCGATTGAGCGCGGCGAGCCTGTGGAGTTCCCCGTGGGCGCGGTAATTCAAGGCTGGATCGAAGGCTTGCAGCTTATGAACATCGGAAGTACGTACCGTTTTGTCATTCCGGCTGACATTGCGTACGGCCCGCGAGGCATCGGCCCCATTCCCCCGAATAAGGTGCTCATTTTTAACGTTGAATTGATTGATATTGTACGATAATAGAAGGGCGCAATGAAACGCATTCTCGTAGGTGCTTTTGTTTTTTTGTCAGTAGCGGCTTTTTCCTTCGCGCAACCGTCCGATACGGAAGCCAGCAGCGCACAGGAGTTTAGCTACGCCTTTGGTATGGCAATAGCAACCGACGTTTTCTTAGATTCAGGGTTTGAGATCGATTACGACGCCTTTATGCAGGGTATCCACGATGTTATAAACGGCAAGGAAGGCCGGTACACGCTGGAGCAAGCGATGGAAATAATCCGCGCTGGTTATGTCGCGTCTCAGATGGCGCAACTGGAGCAAAGCAAGGCGGAATCTTTGCAGTTTCTTGTCGAAAATGCCGAGCGCCCCGGCGTTGTTACCATGCCCTCCGGTCTGCAATACGAAGTTATCGAACAGGGAAGCGGGGAAATGCCGGCTCCAGACGATGTGGTGCTGGTGCATTATCGCGGCACGACCATCAACGGCACCGTGTTTGACAGCACTGTTGACCGGGGATCGCCGGTGCAGATACCGCTGGACATGGTAATTCCCGGCTGGGCGGAAGGGTTGCTCTTGATGCGGGAAGGAGAAAAGGCGAAGCTTTTCATCCCGTCAGATTTGGCTTATGGCGAGCAGGGCGCGGGCGGTGTTATCCCGCCCCATGCCACCTTAATTTTCGAGGTGGAACTTATCTCCATCGTGCGCGATGAAGAGAACAGCCCGCAGTAATTGGTAATTTTTTAGTTGAATTGAGATTGAGCCGCTTGCCTCGGCTAAAGCCCGTCAGGGTTTAACCGAGGCGCAGAACGGACACTTATTTTTTGTTCAGGTATTCTTCCACAATCGAAATCAAAGTATTCTCGTCGACCTTGACGATTTCCTTCTCTCGCTTGTAACTTTCAGGCGCATCGGAGGCGTGAGCGGTGTTGACCATCACGTTGCTGCCAAACTCGCGGCGCACTGTTCCGCCCGGCGCTTTCAGCGGATCGGTCGGCCCCAGCACATCGCGGATTTTCTTGACGGCGTTTTCACCTTCGTAGATGATAATCATGCATTTTATCGGACCGGGCTTGTCTTTGTCGCCAGCGGGGCAGGTGTCAGGCCGCCGCCCGGACATAAACTCCACGATTTTGTGGAATTGCTCGGCGGCGGCTTTGCGGCCAATTGCCGTGCTTAACTCGTTCCCCAGCTCCACATTCATTTCAAACTCGCGTTCCAAAACATCTTTCGCCTTGCGCTCGAATATCGGGGACAGTTTGTCTATAAGGACTGACTCGACCGGGCCGTAAAAATCCAGCGCCTGGCTGAGCGAAAAGTAGAAAACCTTAATTCCCACAATTCGCAGCCCCGTTCGGGAAAACATATCGATAATCGTACCAGGTCGTGATGATGCAAAGTTCCAGTTGTCGGGTTTCAGAATTACCAAGGTCTGCTCGATATTTGCAGGTTTATCGTAGGTCATATTGCAGACGATGTTTTGTACGCCTTTGAAATAACGCACAAAAAGCGCGAGGTTTTCGTCGGCAAGCACCTGCCGCCGGGGAGTCAAAATCGCCGGTTCAAAGTAAATTACCTTATTCAGGTTATTTTCATCGAGGATGAGGTCGGCGTAGGTGTCGCGCAGAGTTTCGCCGCTGAGAAGCTCAACCTCCGCGCGGTGATTTTCCGCAAACAGCGAGCCGCAAACGTCAGAAAGTTTGCCGCACGGGTCTGTCCCCCGAAAAATCAGAAGGAGGAAACGATGCGGCCGCCCGCCTGAAGGCGCAAGGTTGCGCTGGACATAGTTCGCCAAAAGTTCCCCGGCGCTGTTGAGGTTCGGCTGTTCCTGCTTTCGCAGCGAATCGGCGTACTCGCGCACAAAGTCCTCGTTCGGGGTGATCATTTGGGCTCCAACCAAGTCCAAATCCGTCTGTGAAAGCAGCCGGGCAACGACCCCGCCGGTCCTGCTTTTTGCGATTGTATAGGGGGTAACTATAACGTACGATAATGTAGTTTCCATAATTGTTAACACATTATATACGATTCACATCTTCTTGTCAAAACCCGTGCAGGGCTAATGCGCCCAACACCTGCACTGAAGTTTTGGCAACGCCAAAACTTCCCAGAATAATCTGCCGAAGGCGGATTATTCCGCAAAACTTCCCAGCGCATTAGCCAACGGCTAACACGGAAATCAATTTTGAAGCTGTGTTCTCTTAAAAATAAATTTTCATTTTTCGATAAAAAATATATTGACATTTCTTTGGAAGCTTGGTAGTATGATTTTAATTGTAAAGCTTAGTCTTTGATCGAAAGAAAAGGAGGCGGCGGGAATGTCGCTTGTTACTCGTGCTATTCCACTAGCTAGCTGGTGGAGTCTTGAATTACCCCCCCCCCGCACGATCACGACCTAATCACACCAAACAACATCTATTTTCTCACGACCTTCAGGAGGTTTTCTCATGAGTAAGCACAATACACGTATTGGCGCACTTGCTGGTATCGGTAAAAACATGAAAAAAGAATTTCTTAAACTTATTGGGGTGACTTTGCTAACATTGGCGCTTCTGGGCTGCGAAGGTCCGATGGGTCCACAGGGTCC
>WQZT01000008.1 GCA_009780595.1 Treponema sp.
CAGGCAGCATTCTGATTACCTCGCGGTAGGCATCGCGCGCTTGGGCGAATTCGCCGGAACTCGCGAGCGCTCTGGCAAAGTTAAGCTGCACGGTTGAGTTATCAGGCTGCACCCGCAAGGCGCGGCGGTAATGGTCAACGCTCGCGCTCCAGTTTTCCCGCAGTGCATACACCGCGCCCATGTTGTTGTTCACCTCGAATGATGCGGGCGCAATTTGAAACGCCTGCAAAAGAACATCAAGCGCCTCGTCAAAAAAACCGTTGGAGAAGAATAAACTCCCCAGGTTTGTGCGTGGCTCGACGTAGCGCGGATCGAGGCGAATGGCGCTTGCATAGGCGGCAACCGCGCCGTCAAAGTTCTCCACTGCTTCGTAGACAACACCCAGGTTGAAAGCCCACACCGCATTGTTCGGGTCGGCTTCCACCGCGCGGCGTGCGTGCGGCAGGGCTTCGGCGCTTTTGCCCAAAGACATTTGCACCACCGACATGTTAAAGTTGGTCAGCCCGTGATCGGGCGCGGATACAAGCGCCCTGCTAAACGAAGTTTCCGCACCTGAGAAATTGCCAGCCTCGCTCTGCGCCGCACCCAGCTCGCGCAGTGATGCGACATCGTTCGGGCTGTGCAACAGCGCGCGGTTAAAAGCTTCTATCGAGCCGCCAAAATCCCCCGCCGCAAAAAGTATGCGCCCAATTTCGCGGTGCGCCGTTGAATAATCGCCGCGAATGGCGACAGCACGGCGGAAGGCGGACAGCGCTTCATCCTGCCGGCCAAGGGCGCGGAACGTACCGCCTAAGTTAAACCACGCAACTTCGTGGTTGGGCTCGATACGGAGGGCGGCTTCAAAGGCTTGGCGGGCATCGGCGAAACGACGGACACTGAAGTACACCCTGCCTAAATCGAACGAAAACAAAAAGTTTTGCGGTTCAAGCCGCGCCGCTTCCCGCAGTGAGGCAATGGCGGCATCCATCTGCCGCTGGTCACGGGCGAGTTTACCGAGCGTGTGGTGCGGCAGGGCAAGGGAAGAATCCTGCGCGGCGGATTGGCGGGCAAATGCGGCAGCCCTCTCCCCCGCTTCCTTGCCGGCTTGCGTGTCCTCGGTTGAGCGGGCGTACCACGCTTCCGCCATTTCTGAAAGAACCTGAGCGGCAAAGCGGCTTTCCCCGGCGGGGAAACGCTCTTGCGCTTGGGCGAAGGCGGCTTCTGCGGCAACGGTATCACCGCGGGCAAGGGCAGATTTGCCCTGGTTCAGCAAGTCCAGCACCGCGTCCATCTGCTGGCGCAATTCGCGGGAAAGGCGCGCCATTTCTTCTTCCTGCGCGCGCCGCCGGGCGGCTTCGGCTTCGCGTTCGGCTTCCTGCTGGGCGCGGAGTTCGGCAGCGGCGGCGGCTTCTGCAGCGCGGCGTTCGGCAGCAGCCGCCGCTTCCGCGGTACGCGCCGCCGCTTCCGCAGCGCGGGTAGCGGCGAGGCTTTCCTGGCGGGCTAATTCCTGCTCGCGGGAAAGGCGGCGCTGCTCTTCAAGCCGCATCTGCGCTTCGATGAGAGATGCAAGCTCTGCGGTGTCGCTGCCAGTGGCGCTTGCGCCGCCTGACGCTTGCGCGATTTCAAGCGCGCGCCGTGCACGTGCCAGCGCGTGGTTGCGCAGTTCGCGAGCTTCCTCATCCTCAAAATTTTCGATAAGCAAACGATCAAGGAGATCCAGCGCCCGCTGAAATTCCCCCCGCTCAATATTTTCCCGCGCAAGCGCCAATGTATTTTCCCGAATGCGCTGGCGTTCGGCGAGGGCAGCAGCTTCCGCGTGCCGCAAAGCTCTCCCCGCATTTTCAGCGTTTTGGCGTATATACGATGAAAAGAAAAAAATCCCGCCGCCAATAATGAGCGCAGCAGCGGCGGAGATGATGATTACTTTTTTGTTGCTCATTCAACTTCTCCCAAATCTTCCATAATAAATAGAACTACGAAGTAAATACTCATGCAGCGTGTAAAAACACAAAGTGCAAAGAATCGTTTTTTAATTAAGCTTTATTCAAGCTCAAACTCACTGTCAAATCCCTGTACGCCCTCGACACCAACTGAAAGCCCGCGCGTTCCTTCAACCGCCGACTGGATGGAGTCGCTGACCTCTTGCAGTAAAAGGCGGCGGCGCTCGGCTTCTGCTCTGGCAGCTTCCGCCTCCATAAAGCGGCGCTGCTCTTCGGCGGCGAACTCTTCCTGAATAAACCGGATCATCCGTGTGATTTGCTCCCGTTGCGGAGACGTGGGAACAAGCGATAAATAGGTTTGGTAATCGGAAAGAGCATCACTCAAATCACCGGTTCGTATAAACGTGTTGGCGCGGTTAATGTACGCCGATGCAAACGCCGGGTTTATATCGATTGCCCTGGAAAAATAGCGCCGGGCAGTTTGAACATCGCCGCGCACAAAGTGAGCGTTGCCGAGATTGAACGCAATCCGCGCACTTTCAAGACCGCCGCGTGGGAGAATCGTTGTGTACGTTTCAATCGCGTCATCAACCCTGTTTAGCTGAAGGTAGGCAATCCCTAAATAAAGAAACGTCTGCACATTCGCGGGGTCCTCTGTGGCGGCGGCTTGCAGGTAGCCAAGCGCTTCCTGCGGACGGTTTTGCATAAACAGCTCCTCGCCCCGCACAAAGGAGTTTTGCGCTTCAATTGCCGTCAGATTTGAAACGAAAAAAATCGTAAGAAAAAAATATGCAGCAGCACTTTTCACAGGCGCGTCCTCCTACTATAATTAAAATAAGCTGGTTTTACAAACCAGGTAACGTTGTACAAGTTAAATTTGTACTATAGTATATAGTATCATCGGAATTTTACCGAATATCTATAATATATTCCAATGAAGTAAGGAAAGCAAGAAAAGCAATGTCTGGACAAACGATAACAATAACAATTCTCATCGCAGGTCTTTGTTTTCTCGTGTATTTTATTGTAAAAAAAGTCGTTTTGCCGAAACGGATAAAAACGGATTACCGGAGCAAGGCGAAGATTTTGGAGGCGATAAAGAGCGCGAAGGCGGCGGTGGAACGCGAGCCGCAAAATGCCGAAGCGCGGTTTTTTCTGGGCAAGGCGTTTTTGGCGGACAAGCGTGAAGAACAGGCACTGCGCGAATATCGGAGCGCGAGCCGCATAGGGATTTCGGGGACGAATATTCCCGAGACTGAATTCCGCGAGACGATTGCACACCTGTACAATAAGTTCCACGAGCCTGAGGAAGCGTTGCGGGAATATATTCTGCTGATAAAAAGGCATCCCGGAAATCCTGAGTATTATTTTCAGGCGGGAAAGATTTTCCCCGGGCGCAAGCGTCCTGACCTTGCCGTGCAGTATTTGCGAAAGGCGGTTTCGCTGAAGCCTGCTGAAGAGCGTTACCATTTTGAATTGGGGATGCAATATTTCCACGATAAAAAAAGCAAGGAAGCGATTGGCGAGCTCGAGGCGGCGCTGAAGATAAATCCTGCAAATAGCGATGCGCTTTTTTACCTGGGCAAAGTTTACAAGAGCGCAAAAGATTATACGGGGGCGATTCCGTTCCTTGAAAAAGCGTCGCGTGATCAGGAGAACAAGCTTCGCGCCTTGGTCGAGTTGGGCGGCTGTTATATGTCGCTGAAAATATTTGACAAGGCGATTGCCGAACTTGATCGCGCGGTGAACGTGATTACCAAAGAATCCGACAGCGAGAGTTTGTACGCCCGCTACTTCCTGGCGACGAGCTACGAAAAAACGAAGGAGTTTGCCAAAGCGGTGGAGCAGTGGGAAAAAATCTACGCCCAGAAAAAGAGCTTCCGCGATGTTGGGGAAAAACTCATCGAGTACAACAACTACCGACAGAACAGCACGGGCAAGGAGAGCGCTGCCAAGCCATGAAGCTCCTGTGCGTTTCAGATCGCATCGATCCGTTGGTTTATGCGGATTCTCTTGCGGAGCGTTTTTGCGATGCGGACGTGATACTGGGCGCGGGGGATCTCCCGGTAATTAATGCGTACGGTTATTGCTCGATTGACAGCAGTAGCACTATGGAACAACTGCAATGAAAGATAACTGCCTCACGAAAATTATCTGGCGACGCTTTAAGGAATTTATTGCGCCGGATGCAAACCGCTTTGAGCTTTTGAAACAAATTATCGAAGAGGCAGCACTCGATTGCAAAGTGCTGGAACTGGCAGACCACTGCCACTTTTTTATTTTACCCCCGCGCGGGGACACGTCAAAACTGGAAACCCCGAAGGCAGAAAAAGCGCCCCACGCCGGGCGGACTATACTGGTGGCGCACTACGACCGCTGTGCAGGAAGCCCGGGAGCAAACGACAACAGCGCGGGCGTTTTCCTGCTGTTAGAAACCGCAATGAAACTGAAAGTTTCCGCCGCGAAAAACTGGCTCGTGATTTTCACCGATAAAGAAGAGCTGCACTGCGGGCAGAGCATTGTGGAGCAGGGAGCGTACAAGCTGGCGCAGGAGCTTAAACAGTTAGGCACAGCGGCGCAGATTTTTTGTTTCGATGCCTGCGGAACGGGCGACACGCTGGTAATTTCCACCACGGCGGAGCATTTGCTGAAGAAAGAGGGCAACGGGAAAAATCTTCAGCGCTCTGTGAAAGCACTGCAAATGCTGGCGCACAACACCGCCATCAACTTAGGCATGGAAAAGGTGCTGCTTGCCCCCACCCCCTTCTCCGACGACGCGGGTTTTCTGCGCGCCGGACTTGCCGCCCAAACGATAACGATGCTCCCCGCCGCCGAATGCGCGCACCTTGTCGCAGAGCTCCACAAAAGCCCCGACCTTGCCGGAGCGCTCATCAACGCGGAACTCCGGCAAACCTGCCGCGCGCACGCCATCCCCGAAACCTGGCGCAACCTCAACGGCCCCCGCGACAGCCTCCTGCGCCTGACGCCGCAACACTTCCGCGCCGTGATCCGCTTCGCACAGGCGCTGTGCGGGGGGTGAGGAAAATTATTGCTGTACTATTTTCTCAATATTTATACTTTTTCTTTTAAAATATATTTTTATATTCAGCATTATACGAAAATGATACTACTGTCAAGTTTGAATCATATTCATCACGCTGGCTAAGGCTTGAATGCTCTTGCAAAAAAATATACCATACAACAATAGCAAGTATGAAACTGTAAGCTTGCGCTGGTAAGGAGTCCGTTATGGCGAAGTACCCTTTTGAAACTATCGAACCCAAGTGGCAGAAATATTGGGAGGATAATAAGACATTTAAGGCGGTTGAGGATGCCGCTTTCCCGAAAGACAAGCGGCGTTATGTGCTGGATATGTTCCCCTACCCATCGGCGCAGGGCTTGCACGTTGGCCACCCGGAGGGTTACACCGCGACGGATATTTACTGCCGCTACATGAGGATGAACGGCTACAATGTGCTTCACCCGATGGGTTTTGATTCTTTCGGGCTTCCGGCGGAAAATTACGCTATCAAGATGGGCGTGCATCCGGCGAAAACCACTGCCGAGAATATTGCCCACTTTAGAAAGCAGATCAAGGAGCTGGGGTTTTCCTACGATTGGGATCGCGAAGTGGCGACATCCGATGAGGATTACTACAAGTGGACACAGTGGATTTTCCTGAAGATTTTTGAGCGCGGGCTGGCGTACGAGGCGGACAGCCCCATCAACTGGTGTCCGTCGTGCAAAACCGGAATTGCCAACGAGGAGGTTGTTGACGGCTTGTGCGAGCGTTGCAAAACCCGCGTGTCCCGCAAGCGCATCCGCCAGTGGATTTTGAAGATCACCGCCTACGCCGAGCGTCTTTTGGCAGACCTCGAAGGGCTTGACTGGCCTGAGCCGGTCAAGCTAATGCAGCGCAACTGGATTGGCCGCTCGGAAGGCGCAAACGTGCTGTTCAAAATTGACGGGCATCCTGACTTGCTGGAAATCTACACAACCCGCCCGGACACGCTGTTCGGCGCGACCTATATGGTACTGTCGCCGGAACATCCGCTGGTGGAAAAAATCACCTCGCCCCAGCAGAAGGCCGCCGTGCTTGCCTACATCGAAGCTTCCTCGAAAAAGAGCGACCTTGAACGTACCGATCTTGCGAAAACCAAGACGGGCGTGTTTACCGGGGCATATTCCGTCAACCCCGTCAACAACGAAAAAATCCCGATTTGGATTGCCGACTACGTTCTGATTTCCTACGGAACCGGGGCGATTATGGCAGTTCCCGGCCACGACGAGCGCGACTGGGAGTTTGCCAAAGCGTTCAATTTGCCGATTGTGGAAGTTGTGGCGAAGGAGAAGGGCAAAGGGAATGCGGAAGGTGGAATCGATGAGGTTTTCACCGCCGAAGGGTACGCGATAAACTCAGGTGAGCTGAACGGGCTTTCCACGTCTGAGGCGAAGGTTAAAATCACCGCGTGGCTTGAAGAGCGCGGGCTTGGCAAAAAAACAGTGAACTATAAACTGCGGGATTGGATATTCAGCCGCCAGCGTTACTGGGGCGAGCCTATTCCCATCGTTCACTGCCCAGCGTGCGGCATTGTCCCGTTGCGCGAGCAAGACCTGCCGCTGAAGCTGCCGGATGTGCAGAGCTACACGCCCACCGGCACCGGTGAATCCCCGCTGGCGGCAATTGCCGAGTGGGTGAACACCACCTGCCCGAAGTGCGGCGCGGCGGCAAAGCGGGAAACGAACACCATGCCGCAGTGGGCTGGCTCCTGCTGGTACTACCTGCGCTACCTTGACCCGCACAACGCCGCGTGTTTTTCCAGCCGGGACAAGCAGGACTACTGGGCGCCGGTTGATCTGTACGTTGGCGGTGTGGAACACGCGGTGCTGCACCTTTTGTACAGCCGCTTCTGGCACAAAGTGCTGTACGACTTCGGGCTGGTTACTACGAAAGAACCGTTTATGCGGCTGGTCAACCAGGGGATGATTGTTTCCTTCGCGTACCAGCGTAAAGATAAAACGCTCGTTCCAAGCGATCAGGTTGAAAAGCAGCCGAACGGCGTTGTCATCGAAAAAGCCACCGGAGAGGAGCTGAGCGAAGTTATCGCCAAGATGAGTAAGAGCCTGAAAAACGTCATCAACCCCGACGAAATAATCAGAGATTACGGCGCGGATTCCCTTCGCGTCTACGAGATGTTTATGGGGCCGCTGGAAGTCAGTAAGCCCTGGAGCACGGCGGGGCTTATCGGCGTTTCGCGGTTTCTAGAGAAAATCTGGCTTATCGGCGGCAAGGTTGGAAATGGGGAAACCGGCTCTTCCGACTCCCTCATCAAGTTGCTTCACAAAACGATAAAAAAAGTTACAGCCGATACGGAAAGCCTTAACTTTAACACCGCCATCAGCCAGATGATGATTTACTCCAACGAGCTTGCGCGGCTGGAATCCGTGCCGCGAAAGCTGTGGGAGCCGCTGGTGATTATGCTCAGCGCGTATGCCCCGCATTTGGGCGAGGAACTGTGGGAAAAACTCGGGGCTACGGAATCGGTTTCAAAGAGCCAGTGGCCGAAGTTTGATGAAAAACTGACGGTGGACAGCGAAGTTACGATTGTGGTGCAGGTGAACGGCAAAATCCGCGACAAGTTCAGCGCGGCGGCAGATACACCTGCGGGAGAACTTGAAAAGACCGCGTTTACTCTGGCAGGCGTAAAAAAGTGGATCGACGGGAAAACCGTTGCCAAAGTAATTGCCGTGCCGGGAAAACTCGTGAACATCGTAGTAAAGTAAGGCAACGCAGGATTATCGAAATAACCGAAATACCGAACGATAAAAAAAGGGCGAAACGTTTGCTGCGTTTCGCCCTTGTCAGTTCAATGCGTAAGCGCAGCGTGCGCGGCTAAGCCAGCACCGCCTCTTTGTGGGAAGTCTCTTCCTCCGTGCCGTACACGTGATCAAGCCCGTGCAAAAACTCCGTTGCGTTCACCTTACAGCCGCCGCAGCCCGTGCCGAGTTTTGTTGCCTGCTGAAGCTGCTCCAGCGTGCGCGCCCCGTTGCGGTAAGCGTTTTCGATGTCCTTGTCGGTTATCCCCATGCAGTGGCAAATCACCGTTGACGACTCGACAAGCTCGCCTGCCCGCCCATGTTTGCCCAAATAATCGTCAATGGCAGAACGGAGCGCCTTATCGCCCAGCACCGAGCAGTGAATCTTGGCAGTGGGCAACCCGCCCAGCGCCTTCGTCAAATCCTCCGGCCCGATTTGATACGCATCCCGAATATTCATCCCCTTGATCATCTCGGAAAGCATACTCGTAGACGCAATCGCGCTCGCGCACCCGTAGGTTTTCCAGCGCACATCGGTTATCACATCGTCTTTAATCCGCACAAGCATCAGCATTTTGTCGCCGCATCTGATGTTTCCCGTCTCGCCCCGTCCGTCTGCCGGATACGACTCCTCGCTTTCCATAAGAACGTTTCGCGGACGAGTAAAGTGGTCCTTCACTATATCTGAATAAAGCCAATCCATATAAACTCCTTGTTCCCGTAATCCGGTTTATGCCGCTACTACGGTAGACATCGATCTAAGCCGCTTAATAATAGGCGGCAAGGTTTCTATAATATAATCCACATCTTCCTCGCTTGTCCCCCACCCCAGGCTGAAGCGAATTGAACCGTGCGCCATTTCCGCACCAGCCCCAATCGCCATAAGCACGTGGGAAGGTTCAAGACTTCCTGAGGCGCACGCCGAACCAGTCGACGCCTGTATTCCCGCAATATCCATCGACAGAAGGATCGCCTCGCCTTCCGCGCCGGGAAACGAAACGTTCAGCGTGTTAGGCAGAACATCAACAGGATGCCCGTTGACTTTGATATTCGGGATATTCGCCTGAAGCCCGCTCATCAGCCTTGTTCGCAACTGCGAAGTCCTCCGCTGATACTCGTCGAGGTCTTTCGCCGCCAAATCCGCCGCCACGCCAAGCCCGAGAATACCTACATTATTATAGGTTCCCGCGCGCAACCCGTCCTCCTGATGCCCCCCGTTGATGAGGGGAAACAGCGGAGCGCCCTTTTTAACGTACAAAGCGCCCACCCCTTTCGGGCCGTAAATCTTGTGCGCCGACATAGTCATATAGTCAACACCCAAATCTTCCACGTTCACCGGGATTTTCCCAACGGCCTGAACCGCGTCAGTGTGCATAAACGCGCCCACCCCTTTCACAAGGCGGGAGATCTCTTTGATGTCCTGAACCGTGCCGATTTCGTTGTTTGCCATCATTATCGACACAAGCAACGTTTCCGCACTCAACACGGCTTTCAGCGCGTCAATCTTTACTTTGCCGTATTCGTCAACGGGGATAAAATCCACGCTGAAGCCCAGCTTCTTCGCAAACTCGGCGGAATTGAGCACGCAGGGATGCTCTGCTGTGGTAACAACGAACTTCCGCCGCCCTTCTTTCAAGGGGCTGCCATCAGCGCCAGAGGCAAGCTGCCGCGCGGTGTGGAACACAGTGTTGTTCGACTCTGAACCGCCCGAACTAAAAATGATACTCCCGGCGGGCGCGCCCACAAGCCGCCCAACAGCGGCTCTGGCTTCCTCAACTCTGGCGCGGGCACAACGCCCGGCGGCATGCATACTGGAAGCGTTTCCATAAATATCAAGATCGCTGATCATCGCCGCCTTTACCTCGTCTTTCAAGGGCGTCGTCGCATTGTAATCAACGTAAATTTGTCGTTCCTTCATACAATCTCCATTACAGTATGTTTTTCACTTTTCGTGATAAACATACCTTATTTAGTAATATATCACACATCCAAACATTTGTGAAGTGCATTTTTGTACACAACGCACTTCTCCCCCATTATACAGTAATAGTAGCAAGAAAATCATCCAGCTCCCGCTGGGATCTTTCTGCCTCTCGCGCAGCGGCTTCGATGAGCGCATTAAAGTTGCCGATGTCGTCATCCAGCGCGACAAGGCGGCTTAAAAAAACCTGCCCTTGCGGGCTATCAATTCCCACAGCTTCAAGATTAAGGCGCGCCCGCTCCTGCTCGGAAACTAGATGCGCCCGCCGTGTTTCAAGTTGGCTCGCGTGCGCCGCCGCGTCGCTCGCCGCCCGCCGCAGTTCAACCGCCCTGTTCAGCACTGCCCGCACATTTTCCGGGATTTCGCTGTTGGAGGCAAAGTGCAGGAACGCCTCCGGGTTCATCCGCGCAAGAGTGATGCTTTCGGAAAGGGGCGTTTCCTCCCGCACCGTCAGGCGCAACATTGCCTGAGCGCCGAGCGTTCGATTAAAGCGGTACAGGGCGGCGCTGCGATCGCTGGCGGTGGCGGGCTCGGAGAGGTCTGCACCGGGTGTAACGGGATGTTCGATGACAATGCGCCGCTCCTCGCCCGAAGCGTTTTTAATCGTGTACTCGACCTCGCGGCTTTCGCGGCAGCTGATGGTCATCACCCCGCCAGAAACGTTCACCGCCGTAATACGGCGGCTGGTGGCGGAAGCGGCATTCCCCGTTACGGAAAGGTCCTCCCCAAATGTGATAAAGCGCCGCTCGTCTTTGGGGAAAAAGCCGAGCAGGGCGTTTCCGGCAAACATACCGCCGTCAAACACCGCAATTGCCCCAGCAGGAAGCGGCATCCCCGACGTGTTGGTCAATTCCGCACCCAGCTCGGGGTGTATTGTCGCTCCGGACAGCGCGCGGCTACCCGAAAAGACGAGCGTTCTTTCGGCGCGGACACTTCCCTCGACGAGCGGCAGCATTGCGCTCTGCCGCCTGAGCAGCGTTACTGGATTCGGCAGGGTGAGCAAAAACTGATCCCCGGCGGCTTGCCCTTCGGCGGTTACTATCACACCAGCGGTGATGGCGGGCGCGGAGGCAGCCTGCGGCACTGGCGCGGCTGTGCGGGCAAACATCGGCGCATTTGCCGACTCTGCCTCGGCACTGTCGGACATCGGCGCTCTGGCGCGAACTCCCCCGCCAGCAAAATCAAAGCCGCCTTCGTGCGCCCTGCCTTCGGCAACGCCGGCAATCGCCAGCGGAAGCATCGGGCGGACAACGCGGTACGGCTGGAAAAGGTCTTGAACAAAGGAAACTGGTCTTCCGATTACGAGAGAAATCTCCACATTTTCCCAATCAACGCCGCTGTCGTTATCGACAATCGCCCAGCCCTGAAGAAACGGCGAACTGCCAGAAAGATCCAGCCGGTATGTCGCCTTCCACACCGGCGCGGGAATAACGTAACTGAGAACAACCTCGCGGCGGCGCGACCCGTCGAGCGTTACTACAAAGTTGCGCGTGCCATCCTCGCGCCAGCCCAGAATGAGGTCAAGGGCGCGGTGCAAATCGGTGTTAATCGCCTCATCGATAAAGCGGAACGAGGTGATTTCACCAAGCGCGATAACGCGGATGCCTTGCGAGGTAAGCAGGGAAAGCCGCGCATCTTCGGCGGGCGCAGGCGGCGCAAAATACGGCGGCTGCTGCACGCCGACAATCCTGCCGCGAATCGGGCTTGGAGCGGCAACTTCCAGTTCAGCGCCCCGCAGGGCATTCAGGATTTCCGCAACACTCGGCGAAGCGGACAGGTCTATTTTCAAGCCCCGCAGTATTTGCCACAGCGCGTTTTCTGCCGCGTACCGCACCTGCGGCGAGGCGGAAGCCGGGTCGTTGATTACCAGCGATTGCAGGGCATCGTTTACGTCGCTTGCATCAAACGAAAGCGTTACCTGCGCCTGACCGCCGCTTGCAGACGGCGCGACAATGCCCGCCCGCTGGAAGTACGCAATCCCGGAGGAAAACAGCGCAACGCGGCGCAACGGCAGCTCCGCGCGGGAATCCGGCTCACGCTGCGCGTTCTGCGCCCCGGCGAAAAACGCTGGAAGAACAAGGCAGCACACAGCCAAAAACGTGATTTTCTTCATTAGTATCTCCATGATACCGTATCTCGTATCTCCATCAGTTTTGAACGCATCAAGTTTGAAAACGGCTTGTTTCAGTATACCACTTTTTAGCGAGCTGTGCGACACAATCAACATGGGGCACGGAAATCAAGTTTGAGGGTATAGGGCATAACGAAAAGTATCACCTATTCCCATCTATGTTATAGCGTGGCGTAAATTGATTTCCGTTATCAGTAAAACGATATACTCGCACCATCTAATAAACGAAAGATCTTCTTAAAAATAGCCAGATCATTGCTAGAGAGATCATCTACATTAAAGTAAATTCTCCGACCATTGTAAAAGTTCTCGCTGTTCTTCTCAAAACGAAAGGTACCCTGGCGGAGATTGTCATCAAAGCAGAATAACCCGCCAACAGTGCTGCCATGGTCGAGAATTGTTACGTCTTTCACATTTAGATAATCAGGGTCGATACCAGTATCTATCATTCTTCCGGCATATCCATTATACAAGCCAACGTTTTCATTACCCTTAAAAGTAAACCTGCTGTTTGTCAACTGAATATTGCTAGGAGAGCTATATATTCCCTTAATATCATCACTCTGCCGAACACGTGTTAAACATCTGGAAAAGATATATGTATATGCATAGCTAGAACCCAACAGATTGGAAAAATCACAGTCGTCAAATATAAGGGTGCATCCTCTATTACTAGTCTCAATCAAGTTGTGATATTCATAAAAGCTTGGATTATAAGTGACCTCTTTGCTGCGGCTCATATTGGAGTCGTGGATAAACTTACACCGCACAAACATTCCGGCATCTGATACACTGGCAATTCTGGCATAGTAGTTTGAACTAAGGTTGTTGATAAAGTTAACACCTTTTACTTCAAATGCCCCTGCCCTGATTTCCAGCGCCTGCCCCGTGTTTTTGATAGTAGAGTTCGCCATGGTGAATGATAGGCGAGCTCCTTCATAATACTTATAGGTGTAATAGCTAATACCTTCAGGGGCGTTCTCAACAGATGAGTTGATAATGCCAGTGTTCCCTGCTCTTACATGAATACCCCTGCCATAAGAAGCACTGATATTTTTAACATGAACACCTGCAATTGCAACAGCACTCCAGCTGTTTGAATCAACGGAAACGCCGGAAGAGGAATCTTCAACAGATGAGTTGGCAATGCTAACTCCCCCTGCAGAATTAACAGAAATGCCACCGCCTTTCTTAGCATGTACCCCGGAAATCGTAACGTTGTTACTTTTGCCGGAAATACGCACACTGGAACCTGCTGCTCCGGTAACAGTAACATTTTCCACGACAGTTGCAGCTCCAGTGTTATTAAGAGACAACCCATTACCTCCTGTGTTAGTAACGCTACTGTTGCGATCAACCCTGATAGTCGTGCCAATAATGTCTATCCCGATATTGCCTATTTCGCTGGCTTTGGTATCGGAAACTGTAACGGTGTCAGCGTTGATTACAATACCACGGTGGTTAATTATCATGTTGATGCTTCTTTCTTCAGTAGTAACGGTAAACGTTCCACTGCTTGGTACATTCTCCACAGCAGAGCCTTCAATCTTCACAATGCCTCCTCTTATGGAAATTGCAGGAGTATTATTAAATTTTGAATAATCATTATAACTAATATTTTGATTATTCGGTTTTGGCAGGAAAATATCTTTCATAGTAACACTTTGGATGGTTACGGTAGAACTTGCCGGAGCAGAGACATTGATCGCCTGCCCGTTGATAGTATTCCCGGTAATTGCAGAAAGCTCCCGTGTTCCCGTTCCGCCTGTAATTGATATGCCGTTCCCCGAGATATTCTCCATACGGCTTGCGCTGATCTTCACCAGCCCGGCAACATTGCTTGCGGAAATGCCCCCGCTGTTCTGAATGTTCATCTCGCTCATTGTCAGCGAGCTGCTGTTGTTTACAGAAATAGCTGTGTTTTTAACTCCGTTTGCCGTAACGTTCCGAATATCCCTGTGCCCAGAACCGCCTGAAAAATGTATCCCTGCCCCCGCAAGATTTGAAAGCTCAATGTTGTTTACCGTAACATCATTCGCCCCTGAAACCCACACGGCGTAATAATAAGAACCGGGGCGTAGATTAGAAAATGTCTCGCTGAAGCGCAAGTCCGTCATCCGCACATCCGATCCCTCCGCCATCGTTACACTAATCGCCCTTTCCGTTTCGGTAAACTCTAGGTGCTCAAACGCCACGTCTCCGGTGATTGCCCGCTGTTCAGGATAGAATTCTTCCTCCCACTTATCCCACACCAATTTACCAGTTAACCCCGCAAACAGGTTCTCAGCGCTCCGCCCGCCGCTGATAATTGTCCGGTTCGCCGCGGTATTCCGCTGATCCTTGTTCGTCTCCCAGCCGGAAAACCCGCCCGAATACACGATGTTCGGCACAACCGAAAGATACTCCCCACTTCCCACCGTGTACGTTCCCGCGGCAATCCACATCTCTTTGGGCATCTCCGCCGGGTACTCCATCGTAGCATCGGCGGCATCTTTAATGCTGCGGAACGCATTCCTCCAGCTTGTCCCGTCATTCCAGCCAACTGCTCGTGAATCGACGTACACCCGCAGCGCCGGCATCTCGCGCACGTTGACCGTGTACGTACGCGTTTTCTTCCCGTTCGGCGACACTACCGTGTACTCCATAGCACCGCTGAAAATCTGCGTTGAAACGCCCGATTCCTGCGCCACCCCGCGAACGCTCACCGGGCCTGTCGCGGTAAAATACGGCGATAAAATCATCTCGCTTACACCAGACTTCTCTGGCGCGTGAACGCTTATCGTATCCTGCTGTATCCGCCCAACCATCTCAGGCAGATTCTGCTGCGGCTTAAATCCAAACGACGTTATCAGCGCGTCAGATGACGTATCCCGAATGAGCCGCGTCTGCACCGAATAATCACGGCTGAACCGTGCGTCCTTCGGATTTGTAACGCGGTAAATCTGCCTGCGGCTGAAGTCCTGCGAACTGACGCCGGAGGTTTGCACGCTGCCCAAAACAGTAACAATGCCTTCTGCGGTAAACTCAGGAACTAAAACACTTGGCGCAACGTGCCCGCCGTAATGCACGTCGATGATGATGTGCCCGTCTGCCACTTCGCCCCGGCTGCCGCGTATAATCCCCGGATTGTGAACGGTTGAAAGCCCAAAGCTCAGTATGCGCGCGCCCACTGAAACAAACTCTGTCCGCACGGTGTACACCCGCGTGTACTGCCCGTCCCGCGATGTTACGCGGTACTCAAGTGGCGCTGAAAAATCCTGCGCGCTGCTGCCTGAACTCTGCACAACGCCCGGTTCGCCAACGCGCACCGTTCCCGGCGAAATAAACTGCGGCACAAGGCGTGAAGGCTTCGCACCTTCGTACAGCACCGTAATCGTAATCGTTCCAAAATCGCCGTCATTGACTATCGACGCCACCGCCTTGTCCGCGATAGACAGCGCGTTGTCCCCCACGGTGAACCTGAAATCGGTGATGCTGCGGATTGTGTCCTGATCTTCGACAAATGTCAGATTGAGCGCCCACTCTTTTTCTTTGCCGTCGCGCGTAACTTTAATTGTTTTCGTTTGCTGCACATCGAGCTGCTTGATGAACTGCACTCCGGTTTTGCCTGAGGTAATTACAACGCCGTCAATTTCAAGTTTCTCGCCGAGTATCTGGAAACTGGGAATGAGTTCGTAACTGAGCGTCGGAATCTCAACCGGGTACACGGCGGTTGCTTCCAGCGTATCGCCGTACCGAACCGGAACTGCATCGGTGAGTATTTCGGCGTTGTCGTACTTGGCAAAGCGGAAGCCCAGCAGCGTCGGCTCGCCTGTGTCCTGCGTAACGTTGACTGTGTACTCGCGCGTGTTGCCAAGACCTGCGATAACAAAGAACTTTACAGGTCCTGAAAAATCAATTGGTTTATCCAGCACGGGAACATTAAAGCCCGGCGTAGTGCGGATGAGGTTGCGCGTATATTCGTACAGGTCATCGGTGGTGTAGAAGTTTTTCATTTCGGTGATGATATCGATGCCGGGGAAGGTCGCAAGAACATACTCAAACGTTACAGGGAAAACACGCGCGCCCTGCGAAACGGCGATGCTGGGATATATAGTCTGTATATTAACATCTTTTCCCACGGACAGTTCAATCCTGTTCTCGCCGATTGCAGCAGGCTGCGTCTGCCCGTAGACGACAAACGAAGTGATACGGTCGCCGTCAGGCGGAATTAACTCGTGGTAAAAGTTGTTCCGGCACGCGGCGAACAATGCAAGCGCCGCTGTCAGCGCAACAAGTGCAATTGTGATATTAGTTTTCTTCATATAGTTCTCCCTCATCTTCATCTTCTAACGTTTCGTTATTTTCTTTGTGTGTATCGATAATCAATTCAACAACGCGGTACGATTCCCAACTTCCATCGGAAGTTTCTGGTTCTCTATCCGCGCCGTAAAACTCAATGCGTATTCTGCCCTCGCTGATGCCGTACTGCTGAACAAGGTACTCCTTGATGTGCAAAGCCCGCGCCTGCGAAATATTGCTCCGCGCGCCCGCCGTGCCGAAGTGCGCTGCATAGCCGCGCAGGGTTACCGTCGCCTCGTCAGTTTCTTGCAGCACGCGCCCTGCCTCATCCACGCGCGCGTAAGAGTCCTCGAACATTTCTGCGATATTCGCGGGGAAATGTGCCAGCATAATTTGCCGCTGGAAAACTGGCTGTGGTAGCGGTAGTGTCTGAACTGGCGGCGCTTTCTTTCGCTTCCAGGTAAACGGCGCAAAGCTAACGCCCGCCTGAACCAGCGGCAGGCGAATGATGCCGTCGACCTCGCTGAGAATATCAATGCCGCCGCCTGCGTACAGCTGAATATTCGCCGGAAGTGAAAACGTAAGGTACAAGCGCCCTTCCATCATTGGGGTTTGCCTGTTGGATGTGGAAAGATCTTCTGTCAGGTACGCTATTGCATCAACGTAGTGGATGACGGTGGAGTACATCACGCCTGTGCCAATATCTGCCCGAAATCCAAAGCGCTTGAAGAAGTCTTGCTGGTAGCTGAGGCGAAAGACAAGGGGAATGAGGGAAATATCGAGCACGAGCGGGTTTGTACCGATTACCTGCGTGTAGCCTGATTCTGCGGAAAGGGCAAAACGCTTGTAGCGGTAGCCCAGCGCGCCGCGGAAGCCCGGCTGCGGCTCGATGTATTCAGAGAAGAGCTGCGGGGTGAAAAAGAGGCTGCTCGCCGCGGAAAAGATAAACCCTTCGTACCAGCGAAACTCCTGCGCGCGGCACTCG